>JAYFRX010000054.1:0-10992 GCA_040946945.1 Burkholderia sp.
AAGACGAAATTGCCGCTGACGACCTGGTTTCTGGCGATCTACCTGGTGACGCAGAGCAAGAACGCCATCAGCGGACTGGAGCTCAAACGCCAGCTGGGCGTGAGCTACAAGACGGTCTGGCTCATCAAGCACAAGTTGCTGGAGACCATGTGGCTGCGCGAAGAGCGACGCCGGCTCGACGAACGGGTCGAGGTCGACGACGCGTATCTGGGCGGGGAACGCGCCGGCGGTAAGGCTGGGCGTGGCGCGCCCGCGGCAAGACGCCGTTTGTAGCGGCCGTGCAGACCTCTGACGATGGCCGTCCTCTGTTCATGCGACTCTCGCCCGTGCCGGGGGCTTTACCAAAGCGGCCCTTGAGGTCTGGGCGGCCAGCAGCCTGATGCCCACCGCGTGCGTCGTTTCCAATGGCCTGTGGTGTTTCGACGGCGTGACGCAAAAGGCTGCCAGTCATGAGCGCCATGTCACGGGCGGTGGCCGTCAGGCCGCACAGCGCCCTGAGTTCGGCTGGATCAACACGATGCTCGGCAACCTGAAAACGGCCCTCAAGGTCACGTACCACGCTATCGATCACGCCAAATATGCCCATCGCTATCTCGCTAAATTCGCCTACCGTTTCACCCGCCGTTTCGATTTGCCCGCGATGGCGCAGCGCCTGCTTCGGGCCGCCGTTACGACAAAACCTCATCCTCGCCGTGTGTTGATCGTCTCGGAGTCAAGTAACTAATCAGGCAGGGTTTTGACGCGCGCGCCCCGCAGCACGGGCATTCTGGGCCCATTCGGCGTGGCGGCCGCGCGACGCTCAGGGCTTCCAGTGCACAAAATTGCGGTATAGCCGCAGCCCGACCTCGGCGCTTTTTTCCGGGTGAAATTGGGTCGCAAAGATATTGTCGCGCGCCACCGCCGACACGAAGGGCTCGCCGTAGGGCGTTTCGCCGGCCGCGTGGGCCCGCTCGGCCGGCTCGACATAGTAGCTGTGCACGAAGTAGAAGAAGGCCTCGTCGTGCACGCCGTCCCACAGCGGGTGGGCCAGGGTCTGGCGCACGCGGTTCCAGCCCATCTGCGGCACCTTGTAGCGCGAGCCATCGTCCTGCACCCGGCCTTCCAGGTCGAAGCGCAGCACCTTGCCCGGCAGCAGGCCCAGGCCAGGCGTATCGCCTTCGGCGCTCCAGTCGAACAGCATCTGCTCGCCCACGCACACGCCCAGGATCGGCTTGCTGCGCGAGGCCTCGAGCACCGCCTCCTCCAGCCCCGACTCGCCCAGGCAGCGTATGCAGTCGGGCATCGCGCCCTGGCCCGGCAGCACCACGCGGTCGGCCGCGCGGATCTGATCGGGGCGGTCAATGATCGCCACCGCGGCTTCCGGCACCGCCTTCCTCAGCGCCTGGGCCACCGAACGCAGGTTGCCCATCCCATAATCTACAATCGCAATCGAAGTTTTCATTTCAGGGCAGGCAGTAACGCCTTCAGTCCGTCGAGGATGAACTCCACCGCCAGCGCCGACAACATCAATCTCATCAGCCGCGTCGCAATATTAATGCCGGTGCGGCCGATCCAGTGGGCGCTCGGCTCGACGAGCCGCATCGCGACGAAACAGAGCCCCGCGATCACCACCCCAGTCGCGATCAGGCCCAGCCAGTCCAGTCGTACCAGTGAGCGGCATTGGCCGAATAGACGATCACTGTGCTGATCGAGCCGGGGCCGGTCAGGAGCGGAATCGCGAGCGGCACCACCGCGACACTGTTCTTCGACTCCGCCTCGTCGCGCTCTTCCGGGAGCCATTGTCAAATCTGGTGTACGAGCGATCAGCGGCATAATCAGGCGGCCAGCGGTTGCTGAGCCGGTGCGCTATCGATCACCGGGGTTCCCTCCTTGAAGGGAATGCCCTTCAGAAGCTGTTCGAGCGTGTCGAAGCCGCGGATGCGGCGCCACGATTTCTCGGCGGACTCGATGAGCTTGAACGCCATGCCGAGGAACGTCGCGCGCGACAGGCAGTTGCGAGTGCGCGTAGTGCGATGACGCACCGTTACGAACGTCGACTCGATCGGGTTGGTTGTTCTGACGCGCTGCCAGCGTTCTGCAGGAAAGTCGTAGAATGCCAGCAGCTCGTCATGGTCCTTCGTGAGCTTCTCGACAGCTTTCAGATATTTGGCTGAATACGTCGCGACCAACTGATCGAAAGCGACAAGGGCCTCGGCGCGCGTTGCGGCGTGCCAGATTGCTGAGCGCGCTGCCTTCGCCCGAGCGCGCTGCGATTTGGTAAAGGCGTTCAGTACATTTCCGATTTTGTGAAACCAGCAACGCTGATGCCGTGTTTGCGGAAAGACTGCCTCGAGGGCGGCCCACCGCGCCGTCGCCGCTGGCCAGCAATCGCCCCCGCTTGCAGCGCGCGGGCCTTCGGGTCCAGCAACAGTTCCCAGCCACGCATCCTTCGACTCGCGGTACCCGTCGGCAATCGCCACGCGCTCCTTCGTCCCATCCGGTTTCACGCCAATGACGACAAGCAGGCACTGACCGTCGGAATCCTCACTGCGCGCGCCGGTATGAATGCCGTCAGCCCACCAGTAGATCCAGCGTGAACCCGACAGATCACGCTTGTTCCACTGCTCAAATTCTTGCACCCACTGCGCCTTCAGCCGCGCCACGACGTTCGGCGAGAGCCCTTTGGCCTGTTCGCCGAGCAGTACGCTGAATGCTTCGCTCATGTCGCCCGTCGAGACGCCTCGCAGGTAGAGCCACGGCAGCGCTGCTGACGCCCGCGGCGACTTGCGCACATACGGCGGTACCATGTACGAATTGAACTCCGCCCCCCCCCCCCCCGAGCCCGAACGGTCGCGCACCTTCGGCGCTTGGACCGGCACCGGACCGATGGCCGTGACGCTTTCGCGCTCAGGCAGATAACCATTGCGCACGATTGTGCGCCGGCCGTCCAGCGTCTTCATGTTCGAATACTGTTCGAGCAACGCCGCCAATTCCGCCTCGATGGCCTGATGAATAACCTGCCGTGCGCCTTGCCGGATCAACTCATCCAGACCGCACGGCCCCTTGATTGCTGTTTTTGCTGCTTGACTGCTCTGCGCTTCCTGCCTACGTTTCGCCATGGTGGTGGGCCTCCGGTTGCTAGGCGTTACGGCGGAAAGCAACATGCTCACGCCACCACCACCGCCTTCTCACATCCCGACCGACCGCCGTACACCAGATTCGACATTAACTCGGGCGTGGAACGTGCCGCTGCGCATCTGCGCGTTCAGCATGTTGATCGCCATCAGCAGCATGATGATGCCGCCGCCCACCTCGAGCGAGCCCACCGAGATCCCGAAGAAGCGGATGATCTGCTGGCCCAGTAGGGTCGTCACAACGATCACGAAGAACACCGAGAGCGCCGCGCGCTGCGCACCTCGTGCGGCACCGCTCCTCGTCGCCCTGCGAGGTCGTCAGGCTCAGGAAGAACGGCACCGCGCCGAGCGGGTTGATCAGCGCGAGCAGCGATATGAACGATTTGAGCAGGTCCATCGGTCGGGCCGCATGGCAGGCTGGCAGGCACAAGGGCCGGCGGCCGCCGACTCGCGGCCCCGCCGGACGCGCGTTCGATTAGAGGCTGCCCTTGGTCGACGGAATCTGGCCGGCGGCGCGCTCGTCGAGCTCGATCGCCATGCGCAGCGCGCGGCCGAAGGCCTTGAACACGGTCTCGAGCTGGTGGTGCGCGTTGATGCCGCGCAGATTGTCGATATGCAGCGTGACGCCGGCGTGGTTCACGAAGCCGCGGAAGAATTCGATCGACAGGTCCACGTCGAATGTGCCGATCCGCGCGCGCGTGAACGGCACGTGGAATTCCAGGCCCGGCCGGCTCGAGAAGTCGATCACCACGCGCGACAGCGCCTCGTCGAGCGGCACGTAGGAATGGCCGTAGCGACGGATCCCCTTGCGCTCGCCGCTCGCCTTGGCGACCGCCTGGCCGAGCGTGATGCCGACGTCCTCCACCGTGTGGTGATCGTCGATATGGGTATCTCCATGCGCTTCGATGTCGAGATCGATGAGACCATGACGCGCGATCTGGTCGAGCATATGGTCGAGGAACGGCACGCCGGTGTCCAGCTTCTGCTGGCCCGTTCCGTCGAGATTGATCTTCACACGGATCTGCGTTTCGCTGGTATTGCGAACGATTTCCGCCACACGCATGGTGGTTCCTTGAAATAGCTGAAGTAAGGGGGGGGGCGAGATGGTGCCGGCGCCAACCGAACGGTGCCGTGCGCGCCGGCCCAGTTCAGTGGAGCACCCGCCGCAGCGCGGCAAGCAGCAGGTCGTTCTCGTCAGGAGAACCGACGGTAAAACGCACGCAATTCGCGAGCAATCGGTGCATTTTACTCACGTTTTTAATCAATACCCGCTCGATCAATAACGACTCGAACAGCGCGCTCGCGTCGGGCACGCGCACCAGCAGGAAATTGCCGGCGCTCGGGAACACCGTCGCGCCCGGCAGCGCGGCCAGCGCCTGCGCCAGCCGCCCGCGCTCGGCGCGCAATTCGGCGGCCTGCACGTCGAGTACGTCGAGGCGGTCGAGCAGGTAGTCGACGGCCGCCTGGGTCAGCACATTGACGTTGTAGGGCGGGCGCACCTTGTCGAATTCAGCCAACCAGGCCGGCGCGCCGGCCAGATAACCGAGCCGCACCCCGGCCAGGCCCATCTTCGAGACCGTGCGCATCACCACCACGTTGTCGAATTCGGGCACGCGCGCGAGCCAGCTGCGCTCGGCGAAGGGCTGGTAGGCCTCGTCGATTACCACCAGGCTGGTGCCGGCGGCCGCGATGATGCGGCTCACGTCCTCGTCGGCATAGAGTGTGCCGGTGGGATTGTTCGGGTAGGCCAGATGGATCAGCGCCGGGCGGTGCTCGGCGATCGCCGCGAGCATCGCCTCGATATCGAGGGACATATCCTCGCGCAGCGGCACGCCGACGAAATCGAGTTCGGCGAAGCGCGCGTACTGCTCGACCATCACGAAACCGGGCACCGGCATCAGCACGCTCGCGCCGGGCTTGGCGCAGGCGATGCAAAGGATGCTGATCAGTTCGTCGGAGCCGTTGCCGAGCATCACCTCGAGCTCGGCCGGAATCCCCATAGCCGCGCGCAGCTTGTCGATCAGCGCGAGCGGACGCGGTGCCGGATAACGGTTCAGCGCGACCTGTGCGAGCCGTTCGCCGAGCCCGGCGGCCAGCGGCGCCGGCAGCGGATACGGGTTTTCCATCGCGTCGAGCTTCACGAAGCCAACCGCGTCCGCCACCGGGTAGCCCGTCATCGCGAGCACGTCGGGACGGATGATGTCTTGTGGCGTCGTCATGTGTGCACGGCGTGCTTGGCGCCGTTCCTTGCGGCGGCCGGCGAGGCCGGGCCGCCTGTGGGGGGCTGTGGGTCTCGTCGCGTGGGGTCGTCAGTGGTTGACGTGGTGGCACCTCCTGTATTCGGCGCTGCGCGCGTGCGCCTGCAGGCCTTCGCCATAGGCCAGATCGGAAGCGATCTCGCCAAGCGTCTGCGCGCCCTCGGCGCTGACCTCGATCAGGCTGGAGCGCTTGATGAAGTCGTAGGTGCCCAGCGGCGAGGAGAAGCGCGCGGTGCGTGAGGTCGGCAGCACATGGTTCGGGCCCGCGCAGTAGTCGCCGAGGCTCTCGCTGGTGTAACGGCCGAGGAAGATCGCGCCGGCGTGGCGGATCTGCTTGCCCCATTGCTGCGGCTCGAGCGCGGAGATCTCGAGGTGCTCGGGCGCGATGTCGTTGGCGATTCGGCAGGCCTCGGCCATGTCGCGCACCTTGACCAGCGCGCCGCGCCCCTCCAGCGAGGCGCGGATCACAGCCTCGCGCGGCATGCTCGGCAGCAGCTCGTCGATCGCCTGCTCGACGAGTTCGATGAAGGCAGCATCGGGGCACAGCAGGATCGATTGCGCGAGTTCGTCGTGCTCAGCCTGCGAGAACAGGTCCATCGCCACCCAATGCGAATCGGTGGTGCCGTCGCAGATCACCAGGATCTCGGAGGGCCCGGCGATCATGTCGATGCCGACCGTGCCGAACACGCGGCGCTTGGCCGAGGCGACATAGGCATTGCCGGGGCCGCAGATCTTGTCGACCGCCGGAACGGTCTCGGTGCCGTAGGCGAGTGCGGCCACCGCCTGCGCGCCGCCGATGGTGAACACGCGGTCGACGCTGCCCAGGTAGGCCGCGGCCAGCACCAGCTCGTTGCTCACGCCGTCGGGGGTGGGCACCACCATCACGATCTCGCCGACCCCGGCGACCTGCGCTGGAATCGCGTTCATCAGCACCGAGGAAGGATAGGCGGCTTTGCCGCCCGGCACGTAGAGGCCGACGTGGTCGAGCGGCGTGACCTTCTGGCCCAGCACCGTGCCATCCGATTCGGTGTACTGCCAGCTATGGCAGCCGCACTCGAGCTTCTGCTTCTCGTGGTAGCCGCGCACACGCGCGGCGGCGGCCTCGAGCGCCGCGCGGCGCTTGGGCTCGAGCCCTTCCAGCGCCGCTTCCAGCGCGTCCTGATGCAGCTCCAGCGCGGCCACGCTCGCGGCCTGCAGGCGGTCGAAGCGGTTCGTGTAGTCAAGCACGGCCGCGTCGCCGCGCACCTTGACGTCGGCCAGAATGGCCGCGACCGAGCGCTCGATCGCGTCGTCCTCGCTCGCCTCGAACGCGAGCACCTCACGCAGGCCGGCCGCGAAACCCTCGCGGCTGGAATCGAGTTTGCGAATCTTGATAGACATGATGCTTCCGTTCCGGTGATGCGCCGGGGGCCTCCGGGGGGCGCTCAGGCCCCGACCTGCTTCGACGCGCGTTCGAACGCGTCGAGAATCGGCTTGAGCGCGGCGCGCTTCAACTTCAGCGCAGCCTGGTTCACGACGAGGCGAGAGGAGATCGGCATGATCTCCTCCACCTCGACCAGATTGTTCGCCTTGAGCGTATTGCCTGAGCTGACCAGGTCGACGATCGCGTCGGCCAGGCCGACCAGCGGTGCCAGCTCCATCGAGCCGTACAGCTTGATTAGGTCGACGTGCACGCCCTTGGCGGCGAAATGCTCGCGCGCAATGGCCACGTACTTGGTGGCCACCCGCAGCCGCGCGCCCTGGCGCACCGCGTTGGCGTAGTCGAAGCCAGCCTGCACCGCCACCGACATCCGGCAGCGCGCTATGCCGAGGTCGATCGGCTGGTAGAGCCCGCCGCCGCCGTGCTCGATCAGCACGTCCTTGCCGGCCACACCGAAATCGGCCGTGCCGTATTCGACATAGGTGGGCACGTCGGTGGCGCGCACGATGATCACGCGCACGTTCGGGTCGTGGGTCGGCAGGATCAGCTTGCGCGACGATTCCGGATCCTCGACGACCTGGATGCCCGCGGCCGCCAGTAGCGGCAGGGTTTCTTCGAAGATACGCCCTTTCGAGAGCGCGAGGGTCAGGAATGCGGTCATGCGGGACTCCCGGTGAGACGGCGCACGTTCGGCACCTACGGCGTTCAGCCTGGCTTCCATCCGATCATAGCCGCGATCGAGACGGTACATACGGTCGATGACGGTCTCGCCGTCGGCGCACTGGCCCGCGATCACGAGGCTGGCCGAGGCGCGCAGGTCGGTGGCCATCACCGCGGCACCCGCTCCACGCCGGTGACCAGCGCGGCATTGCCGTCCCCACGATGTCCACGCCGAGCCGGTTGAGCTCCTGCACGTGCATGAAGCGGTTCTCGAAGATGGTCTCGACCACGAGCACGCTGCCACCGCGTTCAGTGCTGCGCCTGCATGTCGGTCGGGAAGGCCGGGTATTCGGAGGTGTGGATCGCCACCGCAGCGGGTCGGCCTGCTCCTCGAGCACGGCGCCGGTCTCGCGCAGCTTGCCGAACACCGCGTTGAGCAGGTTGGCGCGCATGCCGTACAGCGTGACGTCGACGCCGGCCGCCGCCACCGCGCACAGGAAGGTACCGGCCTCTCGATACGGTCGGGCATCACCCGCGTGGCTCGCGCCGTGCAGGCGCTCAATGCCTTGGATCGCCAGGCGGTCGGTGCCGATCCCGTCGATCCTCGCGCCCTTCAGACGCGTGGTGCGGACCTCGATGTAGTCGAGCTCGATGCTGATCTCGGTACCCATCTCCTGCAGGCCCTTGATGTGCTGATCGACCGGGCGCGCGCCGATCGCGCAACCCCCCCCCGGCAGCGACATCTTGGCGTAGCCGAAGCGCACCACCAACGGGCCCAGCACCAGGATCGAGGCGCGCACGGTCTTGACCAGTTCGGAGGACGCGATCGGCTCGTTCGTCACGCCCAGCAGGGCCAGCATGGTGTGCACGTCCTGCAGGTCCGGCACGTTGTCGAGCCGCAGCGGTTCGGCGCTCAGGAGGCTGGCGCAGAGAATCGGCAGGGGCCGCGTTCTTCGCGCCCGACACCTGGATCTGGCCGGCCAGGCACCACCCGCCCGTCAACACGGGCCGTTCCCCCTGCCCGTGCGAAACCCGGCCGGTGGTAAGGTCGACAGCCGAGCCCGTCGCGACGCTCTGGACCGCGTCGCGTTCGTTTACTGAAACTTGCACGAAGTTCGTCCGTTCTTTATGCGTTCTGCCATTCGGCGGGCGTCAGCGTCTTCATGCTGAGCGCGTGGATTTCCTGCTTCATGCGGTCGCCGAGCGCCGCGTAGACCAGCTGATGGCGCTGGATCGGCCGCTTGCCCTCGAATTCGGCCGACACGATGGTCGTGAAGAAATGCTGGCCGTCGCCTTCGACTTCCAGATGCGTGCAGGCGAGCTCGCCCGCGATGTATTGCTTGACCTGTTCGGGAGTCGGCAACATGAAAAATGCTCCAGTCGATATCAGTGACGCAGCTTGTAGCCGGTGGCCAGGAGCCGCATCGCGACCAGCGTGAGCAGCAATAAGAAACCGGCGACGATCGCCAGGCTCCGCAGCGGATCGATGTCGGAGACACCGAAGAAGCCGTAGCGGAACCCATCGATCATGTAGAAAAACGGATTGAGGCGCGACACCTCTCGCCACACGGGCGGCAGCGAGTGGGTTGAATAGAACACGCCGGACAGGAAGGTCAGCGGCATGATCAGGAAGCTCTGTAAGGCGGCGACCTGGTCGAACTTCTCGGCCCAGATCCCGGCGATCAGGCCGAGCGTGCCGAGGATGGCCGAGCCGAACAGCGCGAACAGCACGATGAACAGCGGCGTGGCAAAGCTCACCGGGATGAACCAGATGGTCACCACGAACACCCCGAATCCGACCACCAGCCCGCGTACCACGGCGGCCAACACGTAGGCCGAGAAGATCTCGGCGTAGGACAGCGGCGGCAGCAGCATAAACACTAAGTTGCCGGTGATCTTCGACTGGATCAGCGAGGAGGAGTTGTTGGCGAAGGCGTTCTGCAGCACGCTCATCATCACCAGGCCCGGCACCAGGAAGCTCACGTATTCCACGCCAGGGTACACGTTGACGCGGCACGACAGCGTGTGGCCGAAGACCGTCAGGTACAGCAGCGCGGTCACCACCGGCGCGAGCACGGTCTGGAACGACACCTTCCAAAACCGCAGGAGTTCTTTGTAGAACAGTGTGCGAAAACCGCTCATGCCAGACCCTCGATCACGTCTGCCCTATTCATCACCCGGACGAACACGTCCTCGAGGTCGGTCTTGCGCACCTCGATCTCGTCGAATGCACAGCCCGCCGCGCGGCAGACCGAGAGGATCCGCTCCACCTCGTCGTAGCTGGTCAGGCGCAGCAGGCGCTCGCGCTCGCCGGCCGGCGCCGGCTCGCTGGCCAGCGGCCGCAGCTCGGCCGGCAACTCGCCCTGCGACAGACGCAGATAGAGCTGCAGACCGGCAAAGCGGCGCAGCAGCGCGTCGGTGCGATCGAGCGCCACCACCTCGCCGCGCCGCAGCATCGCGATGCGATCGCAAAGCGACTCGGCTTCCTCGAGATAGTGGGTGGTCAGCACTATGGTGTGGCCTTCGCGGTTCAGGCGCGAGATGAACTTCCAGAGCGTCTGGCGCAGTTCCACATCGACACCGGCCGTCGGCTCGTCGAGCACAATCACCGGCGGGCGGTGCACCAGCGCCTGCGCGACCAGCACGCGGCGCTTCATGCCGCCCGACAGCGCGCGCATGTTGGCATCGGCCTTCTCGGCCAGGTCGAGGTTGGCCATCACCTCGTCGATCCAGTCGTCGTTGCGGCGCAGGCCGAAATAGCCAGACTGGATGCGCAGCGTCTCGCGCACCGAGAAGAACGGATCGAACACCAGCTCTTGCGGCACCATCCCGAGTGCGTGCCGCGCGCCGCGGAAGTCGCTCACCACGTCGTGCCCGCGCACCGAGATGCTGCCTTCGTCGGCGCGGGCAAGCCCGGCGAGGATGCTGATGAGCGTGGTCTTGCCGGAGCCGTTCGGCCCGAGCAGGCCGAAGAACTCGCCCTCCTCGACGGACAGGCTGACGCCTTTGAGCGCCTGAAGCGAGGCATAGCGCTTCTTGACGTTGCGGATTTCTATGGCTGACATGACTAAGCTCGGCACTTAAGCGCCGAGACGCTAGATTCTGGTAGTTAGAAGACGAATGGGAAAAATCGGTGCCGATTGGACGCCCCGAAAAACGCTTTATTATAGGGCAAAATCGACGGAACGGTCTGCGGCGGCTCCGGTTTTTCTAGACACAGATTTGGGGTAAAACGCGTCCAAACTGGAGTCTGAGATGTTGAAGAAGGTAGACGTGCAGGAAGTTGCGCTGGCGGCGAATTGATTGACGCGGTGTCTCGCGAAGTTGGCGTCACGATCGCCGAGCTCGAACAATGGCGCGAACTCGCCCTGGCAGGCATCGAAGCCGGTCTGAAGTTGCGCCAGACTGATCCGTTGTGAGCTTGCCCGCAAAAAATGGATCCCTTGCTGAGTGTGTAAAACTCACGCAAGGAGGAAGGGAAGATGGGTAATCCGAGAGCTCGATATACGCAGGAATTCATGCTGGAAGCCGTGCGCATGGT
>JAYFRX010000055.1:0-10784 GCA_040946945.1 Burkholderia sp.
CCAATGCTCGTCGATCGTCGGAACGATATTCGAGAAGACGAAATTGCCGCTGACGACCTGGTTTCTGGGGATCTACCTGGTGACGCAGAGCAAGAACGCCATCAGCGGACTGGAGCTCAAACGCCAGCTGGGCGTGAGCTACAAGCCGGTCTGGCTCATCAAGCACAAGTTGCTGGAGACCATGTGGCTGCGCGAAGAGCGACGCCGGCTCGACGAACGGGTCGAGGTCGACGACGCGTATCTGGGCGGGGAACGCTCCGGCGGTAAGGCTGGGCGTGGCGCGCCCGGCAAGACGCCGTTTGTAGCGGCCGTGCAGACCTCTGACGATGGCCGTCCTCTGTTCATGCGGCTCTCGCCCGTGCCGGGCTTTACCAAAGCGGCCCTTGAGGTCTGGGCGGCCAGCAGCCTGATGCCCACCGCGTGCGTCGTTTCCGATGGCCTGTGGTGTTTCGACGGCGTGACGCAAAAGGCTGCCAGTCATGAGCGCCATGTCATGGGCGGTGGCCGTCAGGCCGCGCAGCGCCCCGAGTTCCGCTGGGTCAACACGATGCTCGGCAACCTGAAAACGGCTCTCAAGGGCACGTACTAGGCTATCGATCACGCCAAATATGCCCATCGCTATCTCGCTGAATTCGCCTACCGTTTCAACCGCCGTTTCGATTTGCCCGCGATGGCACCGCGCCTGCTTCGAGCCGCCGTTACGGCAAAACCTCATCCGCGCCGTGTGTTGAGGGTATCGGAGTCAAGTAACTAATCAGGACTATTTTTGGGACACCGCCGGACGGCGGGACGGTGCCCGCCCAGAAGCTCATGTCAGCGCGGTATCGACTACGCGCCGCGGCGTCTCGAGATATTCCATCGACTGCATTTCGACGATACGCGACACGGTGCGGCTGAATTCGTTCGCCATCGGACCTTCCACGTAGAGATCCTCGGCCGGCACCGCGGCCGACATCAGCAGCTTCACCTTGTAGTCGTAGAGCACGTCGATCAGCCAGGTGAAGCGGCGCGCCTCGGAGGCCATGCGCGGCGACATCTGCGGCACCTCGGAAAGCACGATCGCGTGGAAACACGAGGCCAACTCGAGATAGTCGTTCTGCGAGCGCGGGCCGCCGCACAGCGTCGCAAAATCGAACCAGACCACCCCATCGGCCTTGCGCAGCGCCTTCAGCTCGCGCTTCTCGATATGCAGCAGCGGACTTTCGTCGGGCACCGCCACGAGCTTGGCGAAGGCGCTGCGCAACTCGCGATCGGCCTCGACGCCAAGCGGCGTGTGGTACATCTTCACCTGGGTCAGCGTGGGCTGGCGGTAGTCGATGCCGGCATCGACGTTCATCACGTCGAGCTTTTGCTTGATCAGCGCTATCGCGGGCAGCATGCGGTCGCGATGCAGGCCATCCGGATAGAGCAGGTCCGGATCGTAGTTCGAGGTCATCACGAACTGCACGCCGTTGGTGAACAGCCGGTCGAGCAGACGGTAGAGGATCATCGCGTCGGCGATGTCCGAGACGTGGAATTCGTCGAAGCAGATCAGGCGGTAGCGCTTGGCGATGCGCCGCGCAAGTTCGTCAAGCGGATCGGCCTGCCCTTTCAGATCCTCGAGTTCACGATGCACCTCGCGCATGAGTTCGTGGAAATGCAGGCGCGTCTTGCGCTGCACCGGCACCACGGCGTAGAAGCTGTCCATCAGGAAGCTCTTGCCGCGGCCCACGCCACCCCACATGTAGACGCCCCTGGGCAGTTCTGGCCGGATCACGAGTTTCCTGAACGCGTTCGAGCGACGCGCCTTGTAGGCGACCCATTCGTCGAAGCATTGCTGCAGGCGCGTGATTGCGACACGCTGAGCGGTATCGGCCTGGTAGCCGCGCGCGCCCAGCTCGCGCTCATAGTATTCGGTGACGTTCATCATGCAAACTGGAAAAACCGTAGGCGAACGGACAACTCCCGCCCGCCTTCGGCATCCAACGGCAGTGCCGGCCAACCCCCCAAGGGCCGGCATGGCACCGTGGCGGGCCGAAGGCCGCGCGTGTCGATCAGCTGTTCAGCGAACGCTTGTCGGCGGCCAGGGCCGCTTCGCGCAGCACTTCCGACAGCGCCGGGTGCGCGTGGCAGATCCGGGCGATGTCTTCCGACGCCGCCTTGAACTCCATCGCCACCACGGCTTCGGCGATCAGGTCCGAGGCATTGGCCGAGATGATGTGCACGCCCAGCACTTCGTCGGTCTTCGCGTCGGCGATCACCTTCGCGAAGCCTTCCGGCGCGTTCATGCCCAGCGCGCGGCCGTTGATCGAGAACGGGCACTTGCCCGCCTTGATCTCGCGGCCCTCGGCCTTCAGCTGCTGCTCGGTCTTTCCGACCCAGGCGATTTCTGGCGAGGTGTAGATCACCCACGGAATGCAGTTGTAGTCGATATGCGGCTTCTGGCCATCGATCACTTCCGCGACCAGCACGCCTTCGTCCTCGGCCTTGTGCGCGAGCATCGGGCCGCGCACCACGTCGCCGATCGCATAGACGTTCGGCACCGAGGTACGGCAATGGTCGTCGACGTCGATGAAACCGCACTCGTTGGCCTTCAGGCCGATCGACTCGAGGCCGAGGTTGTCGGTGTTCGGCACGCGGCCGATCGACACAATAAGGCGGTCAGCCTCGAGCGTCTTGGCCGCGCCGTCCTTGTCCGTGTAGGCGATCGACACGCCGGCATCCGAGGTCTTCACGTCGCCGATCTTCACGCCGAGGTTGATGTCGAGGCCCTGCTTCTTGAAAAGCTTGGCGGCTTCCTTGGCGACGGCTTCGTCGGCGGCGGCCAGGAACGCCGGCAGCGCTTCGAGCAGCGTCACTTTGGTGCCCAGGCGGCGCCACACCGAGCCGAGCTCGAGGCCGATCACGCCGGCACCGATCACGGCGAGCTTCTTGGGCACCGTGTCGAAGGTCAGCGCGCCTTCGTTGTCGGCGACGATCTTGCCGTCGACCGGCAGATTCGGCAGGTGACGCGCCTTCGAACCGGTCGCGATGATCACGTTCTTGGCCGTCGCGACTTCGGTCTGGCTTTCGCCGCTGACCTCGATCTGCATGTCGGCGTCGGTCTTGCCAGTGAACTTGCCATGGCCCTTGAGCCAGGTGATCTTGTTCTTCTTGAACAGGTACTCGATGCCGCCCGTCATCTTCTCGACGATGGCATCCTTTCGGGCCAGCATCTTGGCGGTGTCGATCTTCACCTCGCCGACCGTGATGCCGTGGTCGGCCAGGTGGTGCGAGGTCTTCTCGAACTCTTCCGAGGAGGCCAGCAGCGTCTTCGACGGGATGCAGCCGACGTTCAGGCAGGTACCGCCGAGCTTCAGCGCGCCGGCCGGGTTCTTCCACTTCTCGATACAGGCAACCGTCTTGCCGAGTTGTGCGGCGCGCACTGCGGCGATGTAGCCGCCAGGGCCGGCGCCGATCACGACGACGTCAAATTCCTTGGACATGACTATCCTCTCTGTTGCCCCGCGCACGGTGGCACGTCTTGCGTGCGCCGCGTGATCCGGGCGATTCAATGCGGGAAAAGCTGGGCTTACAGGTCGAGCAGCGGGCGTGCCGGATCTTCCAGCGCATCCTTCATGGCGACCAGCGAAAGCACTGCTTCGCGGCCGTCGATGATCCGGTGGTCATACGACAGCGCGAGGTAGTTGATCGGGCGGATCACGATCTGGCCGTTCTCGACCACTGGGCGCTCCTTGGTGGCGTGCACGCCGAGGATCGCCGACTGCGGCGGGTTGATGATCGGCGTCGACAGCATCGAGCCGAACACGCCGCCGTTCGAGATCGAGAAGGTACCGCCCGTCATTTCTTCGATCGACAGCTCGCCGTCCTTGGCCTTTTGGCCGAATTCGGCGATCTTCCTCTCGATGTCGGCCAGACTCAGCTGGTCGGCATTGCGCAGGATCGGCACCACCAGGCCGCGCGGCGAACCGACCGCGATGCCGATGTCGAAGTAGCCGTGATAGACGATGTCGTTACCGTCGATCGACGCGTTCACGAGCGGAAACTTCTTCAGCGCGTGGACGGCCGCCTTGACGAAGAAAGACATGAAGCCGAGCTTCACGCCGTGTTCCTTCTCGAACTTGTCCTTGTACTTCGCGCGCAGGTCCATGACGGGCTGCATGTTGACTTCATTGCAGGTCGTCAGGATCGCGTTGGTCTGCTGCGACTCGAGCAGACGCTCGGCGATACGCGCGCGCAGCCGCGACATCGGCACGCGTTGTTCCGGACGATCGTTCAGCCAGGTGGTGGCCGAGGCCGGCACCTTGACGTCCGGCAGCGCGGCGGCCTTCTTCGGCGCGGCGGCGGCAGGCACCGAGGCAGCCTTCACCGGCGTGGCGTTGGCGCCCAGCACGTCGCCCTTGGTGATTCGCCCGTCGCGGCCGGTGCCCGAGACCTGGCTCGGATCGACGCCCTTCTCGGCCAGCAGCTTGGCCGCGGCCGGCGAGGCCGTGGTGTTACTCGAGCCCGAGGCGGCAGCCGCTTGCGCGGCAGGGGCGGCTTCCACCGCGACCGGCGCTGGGGCCGCCGGGGCCGGACGCACTTCCGCTGCGCCGGCGGCGGCAGCCACGGCACCGGCCTTCGCCTCGGTGTCGATAGTGGCAATCACCTGGTCAGCGACGACCGTGTCGCCGTCGTTCTGCAGCACTTGGGCCAGCACGCCGGCTGCCGGTACCGGCACTTCCAGCACGACCTTGTCGGTCTCGAGTTCAATCAGGATTTCATCCTGCGCGACAGCCTCGCCGGGCTTCTTCTTCCATTGCAGCATGGTGGCTTCCGAAACCGATTCGGAAAGCTGGGGGATTTTCACTTCTATGATAGCCATGACTTGATTCCTGGATGCTTGATCTGGGTAATGTCGGGATCCTGCGGCCTGACTTGTGCTCGCGTTGCCGCGCGCGACGAGACAAACCGGGAACGCGCCTGGCGCGCTCCCGGTTCGTGAGGTCCGCTTTTGGCCTCTGTTGAATTTCGAGTGGGTGCTACATTGCCCGATGTGCACGGGAACAAAGCGGCGTCATGCATAGCCAACTGTTTGAATCGGCCTTGGGTATCAACGATCCGTGGTTTGTGAATGGCGTCGACTTCGATGCAACTGCCAAGCGATTCACGATCAACATCGATTTCGTTGCCGGCAGCCGCTCCCCGCATCCGGAGATCGTTTGCGACCATCGTGTGCACGACACCGTCGTCAACCGCTATCGGCACCTGAACGTCTTCCAGCATGACTGCTACCCGAAGTACGCACACCTCACGTCAAGCTGATTGATGGCCGCATGGCGCTCGTCGAACCGGATTGGGCCGGCAAGAGCCAAAGGCTTTACGCTGCTGTTCGAGGCGATGGCGCTGATGCTCGCCCAGCAGATGTCTTTCGCAGCGGTAGCCCGCACGGTCGGCGAGTCCTGGCACCGGGTGCACGCCATTTGCAAGCGCTACGTCGAACTCGCACTTGCCGACATCGATCTGTCCGACATGACGAGCGTTGCCGTCGACCAGACGTCCTACAAACGCGTCCACTACTACCTGACGCTCGTAGCCGACGCGATCGAGCACAAGCTCGTGTTCGTGACTGAAGGCAAGGATGCCGCCACGATCGAAGCGTTCGCCGAGAGTCCCGCGAACATGGCGGGGAGCTTGAGCAGATCACGTCGGTCAGCATCAACATGTCGCCCGCGTTCATCAAGGGCGTCGAGACGCGACTGCCGAATGCCCGCACCACCGTGGACAAGTTCCACGTCGTCGCCCACGCGTCGAAAGCCGTCGAATAAATGCGACGAACCGATCCGAACCTCAAAAGATTGCGCTGGTCTCTGTTGAAGGATCGAGACCGGCTGACGGTCGGACAACGCGCCGATCTCGATGGCCTGATCGCGAACGCCACGACCAAGCGAACCGCCCGCGCGTGGCTCTCTTCTATCGCGAGCGACTTTGGGAGATTCTCGATCGCAAGCATATCAACGTCGTCAGCGAAATGCTCGAGCAGTGATGCACGAACGTCATGCGCTCGAAGGTCGATCCGATGAAGGAAGTCGCCCACATGATCCGTAGTCGTTTCGACGGCATCGTGGCCTGGACCCAGACGCGTCTCAGACCAACGGCTTCCTGGAAGCCATCAACAGGCTTTCCAGGCCGCCAAGGGAAAGGCGCGTTGGGGAGTAACACCAACCTCACGACCCATGCGCACGGTGCGGTTTTTGATCGCTGGCAAGCTCAACTTCTCGAAGATCAATCGCATGCCTCGTAACCGAATCATTTTTCAAGAGAGCCATTTTGCGATCGACGCGCTCTTCAGGCGGCCGAACGCCCCTTCGATCAGGGCCTTCTGCTGCTCGTAGTGCTTCGCGTAGTAACCGACCGCCGGCGAGGCCGAAGCCGGGCGACCGCTGTACGCGAGCTTCTGCCGTTCCTTCATGCCTTCCTTCAGGTGGTGCTCGATGTAGAACCACGAGCCCTGATTCTGCGGCTCGTCCTGCACCCAGACCACTTCGGTCGCGTTGTCGTATTTCTTCAGTTCCGCTTCGAACTGCTTGTGCGCGAACGGATAGAGCTGCTCGATCCGAATGACCGCCACGTCGTTCGCCTTCGCTTCGCGGCGATGCGCGACCAGATCGTAGTACACCCGGCCCGAGCAGGCCAGCACGCGCTTGACCTTCTTCGCGTCGATGGTCTCGTCGGTTTCACCAAGCACCGGGTGGAACGAACCCTCGGCCAGTTCCGACAGGTCCGACACCGCCTCCTTGTGGCGCAGCAGCGACTTCGGCGTGGCCACGATCAGCGGCTTGCGGAACAGGCAGATCATCTGGCGACGCAGCAGGTGGAAAATCTGCGCCGGCGTGGTCGGCTGGACCACCTGCATGTTGTGATCCGCGCATATCTGCAGGAAACGCTCGATACGCGTGGACGAGTGCTCCGGACCCTGGCCTTCGTAACCGTGCGGCAGCAGCATCGTCAAGCCCGAGACGCGGCCCCATTTTACTTCGCCCGAGGAGATAAACTGGTCGATCACCACCTGCGCGCCGTTCACGAAGTCGCCGAACTGCGCTTCCCACAGCACCAGCGTGTTCGGTTCGGCGGTCGAGTAGCCGTACTCGAAACCGAGCACCGCTTCTTCCGACAGCACTGAGTCGATCACCGTGAAGTTCGCCTGGCCTTCCGAGATGTTCTGCAGCGGCACGTAGGTGCCGTCGTTCCAGCGCTCGCGGTTCTGGTCGTGCAGCACAGCGTGACGGTGCGTGAAGGTACCGCGGCTCGAATCTTGGCCGGTCAGTCGCACGGCGTAGCCCGATGCGACCAGCGAGGCGAACGCAAGGTGCTCGCCCATGCCCCAGTCGAGCGGTTGATCGCCCTGGGCCATCTTGCGGCGGTCGTTGATCACGCGATCGACCAGCAGGTGGACCTTGAAGTTCTCTGGCACCGTGGTGATGCGCTCGCCGAGACGCTTCAGCTCGGCCAGCGGCACGGCCGTGTCGGCCGCGTCGGTCCACTTGCGGTTCAGAAACGGCACCCAGTCGACCGCGTACTTGCTCTTGTAGTTCGAGAGCACCGGATCGACCGTGTGGTGGCCGTCGTCCATCGCCTTGCGGTAGGCCTTGACGAACTGGTCGCCCTGCTCGGCGGTGATCGCGCCCTGCTGGACCAGCTTCTCGGCGTACAGCGCGCGGGTACCCGGGTGCTGCGCGATCTTCTTGTACATCAGCGGCTGCGTGACCGCCGGCGTGTCCTGCTCGTTGTGGCCGAGCTTGCGGAAGCAGACGATGTCGATCACAACATCCTTGTGGAACTGCATGCGATAGTCTATCGCGATCTGCACCGCGAGCACCACCGCTTCCGGATCGTCGCCGTTCACGTGCAGCACCGGTGCCTCGATCATCTTGACTACGTCGGTACAGTACAGCGTCGAACGCGCGTCGCGCGGGTCCGAGGTGGTGAAGCCGATCTGGTTGTTGAGGACGATGTGCAGCGTGCCGTGCGTGCCGTAACCGCGCGTCTGCGCCAGGTTCAGCGTTTCCATCACCACGCCCTGGCCCGCAAAGGCCGCGTCGCCGTGGATCTGCACCGGCAGCACCTGCAGGCCGTAGACGTCGCCGCGACGGTCCATCCGGGCCTTGGCCGAACCTTCGACCACCGGGTTGACGATTTCCAAGTGCGAGGGGTTGAACGCGAGCGACAGGTGGACCGGACCGCCTTCGGTGGCGATGTCCGACGAGAAGCCCTTATGGTACTTCACGTCGCCGGCCGGCAGGTCGTCGACGTGCTTGCCTTCGAATTCGGCGAACAGGTCGGCCGGCATCTTGCCGAGCGTATTAACCAGCACGTTCAGGCGGCCGCGGTGGGCCATGCCGATGACGATTTCCTGGACGCCCTTCGAGCCCGAATGCTGGACCACTTCGTCCATCGCCGCGATGAAGCTTTCGCCGCCTTCGAGCGAGAAGCGCTTCTGGCCGACGTACTTGGTGTGCAGATAGCGCTCGAGGCCTTCGGCTACCGTCAGGCGGTTCAGCACGTGCTTCTTTTTCTCGGCCGTCAAGTTCGGCGTGGCGCGCGTCGACTCGAGACGCTCCTGCCACCAGCGCTTTTGCTCCGGATCGCCGATGTACATGTACTCGGCACCGATCGTGCCGCAGTACGTGTCGCGCAGCAACTTGACGATGTCACGCAGCGAAGCCTGCTCGAAACCGAAATACAGGTTGCTGGCACTGAACGTCTGGTCGAGGTCCGCTTCGGAGAAGTCGTAGAACGCAGGTTCAAGCTCGCGGATCGCGGGGCGCTCGCGACGCTTCAGGGGATCGAGATTGGCCCATTGTGAGCCGAGGAAACGATAGGCGCTGATCAGGGTCTGGACGTGCACCTGCTTGCGCGCGGTGGCCAGATTGCCGCCGGCATTGCCGTTGTTGCGCGGGATGAAGGCATTCGCCTTGGCGCGCTGGGCAAAGGATTCGACGATCGGAAAGTGGGCAACGTCGTTCGCGTTCGAACCATCCGTAGCCGGCACGTTCTGCAGCGCGTCGAAACACTCGCGCCAGTTGTCCGGCAGCGATGCCGGATTGTCCAGGTAAGCTTCGTACAGTTCTTCTACATACGAAGCATTGCCGCCGAACAGATAGGAGTTCAGCTGGAACTGCTTCATTGCATCTGACATTTTACGCTCACCTTTCTTCGAGCTTCTCGAGAAATAGCGGGTTACCCAACCTTCCGCGACACGGCCTGACCGTTTAGCGGATTGCACGAATCTAATCAAGTCTTGCTTGGAAGAACCTAAAACTTGCGCGCTCTCAGCATATCACACAATACGCCCTACCGAGGGCGGTGTCCCAAAAATAGTTGAAAGTTGAAGGCGGCGGTTCCCGCAGGAATCCGAGAGAATCGGGTTTCCAAGACCAAGCTCCAGAACAGGAGAACCGCCGAGATGAAGCCTACCAAGAAACCCGGGCGTCGTGCCAAGTTGCCGCTGACGGTCGTCGGCAAACAGGAGCACGAGGCCCTGCGCGCCAGCTTTGCCGAGCACGAACAGTTCTGGCTTCCGATGCGCGATCTGATCCAGAACACGTACACATGGCAGTGGTCTGGGTAAATTCCGTTGGGTTCGTTGAACGGACTCACTCGTGGCTCCACAACTTCCGTCGTCTTCGCATACGCTTCGATCGTCGAGCTGACATTCACGAAGCATTCTTCAAATTCGGCTGCGCCCTCGTCTGCTGGAACATCTTCAGGCGTACCGAGCAGTCTTTTTGAACTGGCCTCTTAGGTCGAACGGCGTCGAGGCGGCGTCCCATTCGTAGTTGAAGGTTGGGGCGGCAGGGTTTCGTAGGTTAGGCGGACTTCAAGTCATGGTCAACGCGTTTATCGGTCGGACGATGCAAGGCAACGGCGAGCATCCAGAGGTCCGTCGGCACCGCCGAGCTTACGGAATCGCTTCTCAGCTTCCAGGAAGCCAGCGGCCGCCCATCGCATCGTCATGTCGACATCGCGATAGCGGTCGACCCGGCCGCTGACGCGGCGCACCGCGCCGTTCGGATTCTCGATCAGGTTCGTCGTCGCCAGGCTGCGGATCAGCCGCGGCGTCAGGTCCAGGCGATTGACCGTGAACGTTTCCTCAAGCCCCTCAAGCAGCGAGGCCGTCGCGTCCGGATGGTCGATCTTCAACCATGCCGCCTGGGCCTTCAGTCGAACGAGGCCGTCGTCGGCCGGCAGCTTGTACGCGGCACGCATGACCGAGGCGACCTGCTGTCGGGTCTGCTTCGCCAGCCGTTCGGTCACGTTGCGAATCTTGTGAGTCCGGCACCGCTGGACGTGGGCACGTTCGCCGAACACTGCCTCGATCGCTGAGCGCAGCGCCTTGGACCCATCAATCACGAACAGATAGTCCCGGTCGGTCGCCAGCCCCCGTTCGATCAGGCTATTCAGCAGATCTTTAACGACTTTGGCGTTCTCGCTCGAACCGCTCGCCAGCCCCATCAAATGCTTCTGGGCGTCGCTCTCGACGCCAATCGCGGTGAGGATGTGGCACCCATCGACGATGATACCGTCCAGGCAGATGGCTAGGATGTCGTGGTCCTCGAAGCGACGCTCCATCAGCCCGTCAAGCTTCTTCTTGCTCGCCTTCACGAACTGGCGCGAGACGCTGCTCTTCGAGATGCCCAAGGTGTGCGCCATTTCAGGCAACGCCTCGTCATACTTTCGGGTCGACACGCCGCTGACCATGATGTCGTACATGCGCTGCGTGAGCCGTTCGTCGTCGCGCAGCTGCGTGTAGGCGGGAATCGGCA
>JAYFRX010000056.1:0-10762 GCA_040946945.1 Burkholderia sp.
GTTCCATCGCAGACCGGTTGTCAACACGAACAGGATGCCATTCAACGCGGCCCGATCCGATACGCGTGGGCGACCAGGATGCTCTTTGCGCCGGGGCTTGGGCGGCGGCAGTAACGGTTCGATCAGTGTCCACAATTCGTCATCAATGATTGGCGCTTCGATCCCTTGGGTTCCGTTGTTCAGACATCCAAGGTTAGTAGCTTGCCGAGAAAGTAAACAGCCCCTCATTGGTTTTTAAACTAACCTCTTATGGAGCATGCGCCATGCCCATGAACAGAATCCAGTTTTAGGCCGGTCTGTCGATGAAAGAATTTCAGGAGCAGTACGGCAACGAAGCGCAATGCGAGGCCGCGCTGGTCGGGTCTCGCTGGCCCGATGGCTGGGTGTGCCCTTGATGCAAGGGCACGCGCTACGCCAGCGCCTACAACGGCCGGCGACTGTGAAAATGCCTGAGCCAGTCCTGCCGGTACCAATGCTCGTCGATCGTCGGAACGATATTCGAGAAGACGAAATTGCCGCTGACGACCTGGTTTCTGGCGATCTACCTGGTGACGCAGCGCAAGAACGCCATCAGCGGACTGGAGCTCAAACGCCAGCTGGGCGTGAGCTACAAGACGGTCTGGCTCCATCAAGCACAAGTTGCTGGAGACCATGTGGCTGCGCGAAGAGCGACGCCGGCTCGACGAACGGGTCGAGGTCGACGACGCGTATCTGGGCGGGGAACGCTCCGGCGGTAAGGCTGGGCGTGGCGCGCCCGGCAAGACGCCGTTTGTAGCGGCCGTGCAGACCTCTGACGATGGCCGCCCTCTGTTCATGCGGCTCTCGCCCGTGCCGGGCTTTACCAAAGCGGCCCTTGAGGTCTGGGCGGCCAGCAGCCTGATGCCCACCGCGTGCGTCGTTTCCGATGGCCTGTGGTGTTTCGACGGCGTGACGCAAAAGGCTGCCAGTCATGAGCGCCATGTCACGGGCGGTGGCCGTCAGGCCGCGCAGCGCCCCGAGTTCCGCTGGGTCAACACGATGCTCGGCAACCTGAAAACGGCCCTCAAGGGCACGTACCACGCTATCGATCACGCCCAATATGCCCATCGCTATCTCGCTGAATTCGCCGACCGTTTCAACCGCCGTTTCGATTTGCCCGCGATGGCGCCGCTCCTGCTTCGGGCCGCCGTTATGACAAAACCTCATCCTCGCCGTGTGTTGATGGTCTCGGAGTAAAGTAACTAACCAGGTGACACGAAATAGCGCCGGCTTTCGCCGGGCCGCGATGTCATGCAAAAGCCCCGGCGGGCGGTGAGCGCAACCGGGGCTGGAAGCGTGGCGAGGCACCTTGGCACCGGCCCCCGCCAGGCTTCAGTCAAGAATCGGGTGCAGGCCGGCGAGCTTGAGCTTGAGCTCAGGCGCGCGACCTTTTCGGGCCCGCTTGCCGACCAGCGGCGCGAGCGCGGCGCCCGCCAGCACGGCCTCCTGCGCCTTGCCGCCGCGGCCCGTGCTTTGCAGCACCACGCCGCGGCCATCGATGGCCAGCGCCTGGACCAGGTTTTCCTTGTCCTCCAGCGCCATCATTATCACGCCGCGGCCACCGGCCGAGAGCGTCTTCATCTCGTCGAGGCCGAACACCAGCAGGCGCCCCTGCCCTGACAGGCAGGCCACCTGGGTGGCCAGCGGTCTCACCGGCATCGGTGCGAGCGGCACCGCGCCCTCGTCGATCGTCATGAAGGCCTTGCCGGCCTTCTGGCGGCTGATCATGTCGCCGACCTTGGCGATGAAGCCGAAGCCGTTACTCGAGGCGAGCAAGAGCGGCTGCTCGGTGTCGGCCGCGAAATAATGCATCAGGTGGGTGCCCGATTCGAGCTCGATCAGCGAGGTGACCGGCACGCCGTCGCCGCGCCCGCCCGACAGTACCTGCAACGGTACCGAATAAACGCGGCCCTTGCTGCCCCAGGCGATCAGCGTGTCCGGCGTGCGGCACTGGAAGGCCGCGTAGAGGCCGTCGCCGGCCTTGAAGCTGAAGCTGGCCGGGTCGAGCCCATGGCCTTTCAGCGCGCGCCCCCAGCCCTTCTGCGACACCACCAACGTCACCGGCTCGTCGATCACGCGGGCCTCGAAGGTGGCACGCTTCTCCTGCTGGATCAGGGTGCGGCGGTCGTCGCCGAACTGCTTGGCGTCGCCCTCGATCTCCTTGATCAGCAGGCGCTTCATCGCGCTTTCGTTGGCCAGCAGGTCCTCCAGCGTGGCTTTCTCGGCGCGCAGCTCCTCCAGCTCCTTCTCTATCTTGATCTTCTCGAGCCGCGCGAGCTGACGCAGGCGGATTTCGAAGATGTCGTCGGCCTGGCGTTCGGTCAGCCCGAACGCCGACATCAGCGCGGCCTGCGGCTCGTCCGACTCGCGGATGAGCCGGATCACCTCGTCGATGTTCAGGAACACGATCATCCGGCCTTCGAGGATGTGGATCCGGTCGTCGACCTTGCCCAGGCGGTGGCGGCAGCGCCGCGCCACGGTCAGCTGGCGGAACCCGACCCACTCGCCGAGGATCGCGCCGAACCCCTTCTGCGCGGGCCGGCCGTCGTTGCCGATTATCACCAGGTTGAGCGGCGCGTTCGATTCCAGGCTGGTATGCGCGAGCAGCGACTGCACGAACTCGTTCTGGTCGATGCTGCGCGACTTCGGCTCGAACACCAGGCGCACCGGCGCATCCTTGCCCGACTCGTCGCGCACCGCGTCGAGCAGGTCGAGCAGGGTCTTCTTGGTGTTAGCCTGCTCCTGCGTGAGCGTTTTCTTGCCGGCCTTGATCTTCGGATTGGTGAGCTCCTCGATCTCCTCGAGCACTTTCTGGCACGAGGTGTTCGGCGGCAGTTCGTTGACCACCAGCTGCCACTGGCCGCGCGCGAGCTCCTCGATCTTCCAGCGCGCGCGCACCTTCAGGCTGCCGCGGCCGGCCTCGTAGGCGGCGGAGATTGCCGCGTCGCTGGAGATGATCTGGCCGCCGCCCGGGAAGTCCGGGCTCGGCACCAGTTGCATCAGCTCGGCGTGCGTGAGCTTCGGGTTGCGGATCAGCGTCACCGCCGCGGCTGCCACCTCGCGCAGGTTGTGCGAGGGAATCTCTGTGGCCAGGCCCACCGCGATGCCCGAGGCACCGTTGAGCAGCGCGAAGGGCAGGCGCGCCGGCAGCAGCTTTGGCTCCTCGAAGGAACCGTCGTAGTTCGGCATGAAATCGACTGTGCCCTGGTCGATCTCGTCGAGCAGCAGCTGCGCGATCGGCGTGAGCCGCGCTTCCGTGTACCGCATTGCGGCCGCGCCGTCGCCGTCGCGTGAGCCGAAGTTGCCCTGGCCATCGATCAGCGGGTAGCGCATCGAGAAGTCCTGCGCCAGGCGCACGAGCGCGTCATAGGCGGACTGGTCGCCGTGCGGGTGGTATTTGCCGAGCACGTCGCCCACCACGCGCGCCGACTTCACGAGCTTGGCATTGTTGCCCAGCCCCATCTCGTTCATCGCGTAGAGGATCCGGCGCTGCACCGGCTTCTGGCCGTCGCAGACGTCGGGCAGCGCGCGGCCCTTGACCACGCTGACCGCGTAGTCGAGATAGGCGCGCTCGGCGTAATCGCCGAGCGTCAGTACGTTGCTGTCGTCCGGCGGGCTCGGCGGCTCATCGAAAAAGTCGGGGGTCTTGTCATCCATCTGCTGTAGCTTCCGTATCCGTTCATGGGCGATTAGCGGCGCGTGTCACGCCGCTCAGATATCCGCCTCGACATCGTTGCCCTTTTCCTCGAGCCAGCTGCGCCGCGCGGACGCCTCGCCCTTGCCCATCAGCATCGTCATGCGCGAAACCGTCGCGTCATAGTCGAGGTCGCCCAGGGCGATCGGGGCGAGGCGCCGCGTGTCCGGGTTCATGGTGGTGTCCCACAGCTGCTCGGCGCTCATCTCGCCGAGGCCCTTGAAGCGGCTGATCGACCATTGTGTCTCGCGCACGCCGTCCTTGCGCAGCTTGTCGAGGATCGCCTCGAGCTCGCCGTCGTCGAGTGCGTAGAGCTTCTGCGCCGGCTTCTTGCCGCGCGCGGGCGCATCGACGCGGAACAGCGGCGGACGCGCCAAGAACACGTGGCCGTGCTCGATCAGCTGCGGGAAGTGCTTGAAGAACAGCGTCAGCAGTAGCACCTGGATGTGCGCGCCGTCGACGTCCGCGTCTGACAGGATGCAGATCTTGCCGTAGCGCAGGTTCGACAGGTCGTCGACATTGTCGTCGGGCGCGTGCGGATCGACGCCGATCGCCACCGAAATGTCGTGCACCTCGTTGTTCGCGAACAGGCGGTCCCGCTCGGTTTCCCAGGTGTTGAGCACCTTGCCGCGCAGCGGCAGGATCGCCTGGTATTCCTTGTCGCGGCCCATCTTGGCCGAGCCGCCGGCCGAGTCACCCTCGACTAGGAACAACTCCTTGCGCGCAATGTCCTGCGTCTCGCAATCGGTCAGCTTGCCGGGCAGCACTGCCACGCCCGAGCTCTTGCGCTTCTCGACTTTCTGGCCCGCGCGCGTGCGCGCCTGGGCATGCTTGATCACCAGGCCGGCCAGCTTCTTGCCGTGCTCGACGTGCTGATTCAGCCACAGCTCGAACGCCGGGCGCGAGAACGAGGAGACCAGCTTGACCGCGTCGCGGCTGTTCAGGCGCTCCTTGATCTGCCCCTGGAACTGCGGGTCCAGCACCTTGGCCGACAGCACGAAGGACACGTGAGCGAACACGTCCTCGGCCAGCAGCTTGACGCCCTTGGGCTGCAGGTTGTGGAGCTCGACGAAGCTCTTAACCGCCTGGAACAGACCGTCGCGCAAGCCGGATTCGTGCGTGCCGCCGGCCGGCGTGGGGATCAGGTTGACGTAGGATTCCCGCGTGAGCAAGCCTTCCTCGCTCCAGGCCACCACCCAGGAGGCGCCCTCGCCGTCGGCGAAGCTGTCGTCGCCCGAGGATTTCGCATCGGCGAAGCGCTCACCCTCGAACAGCGGAATCAGCAGTTCGATGCCGTTCATCTCGTCGAGCAGGTAGCCGCGCAGGCCGTCCTCGTACTTCCAGCTCTGGCGCTCGCCAGTCTTCTCGGTGACCAGCACCACCTCGACGCCCGGCAGCAGCACCGCCTTCGAGCGCAGCAGGCGCTGCAGCTCGCCAAACGGCAGGTTCGGCGAATCGAAATACTTGCCATCCGGCCAGACGCGCACGCGCGTGCCGGACTTCTTCTCGCCGTGGCCCGCGCTCTGCGTGACCAGCGGCTTGACCACGTCGCCGTGCGCGAAGCCGAGCTCGGCGAGCTTGCCCTTGCGCCAGACCGTGACGTCCAGGCGCGTGGCCAGCGCATTGGTGACCGACACGCCTACACCGTGCAGGCCGCCCGAGAAGGTATAGGCGCCGCCGGCAGCCTTGTCGAACTTGCCGCCCGCGTGCAGGCGCGTGAAGACGATCTCGACCACCGGCACGCCCTCGTCGGGATGCATGCCGAACGGGATGCCGCGGCCGTCGTCCTCGACAGAGACCGACTGGTCCGCATGCAGGGTGACGATGATCTGCTTGCCGTAACCGCCGAGCGCCTCGTCGGAGGCGTTGTCGATCACTTCCTGGATGATGTGCAGGGGATTTTCGGTACGCGTGTACATACCGGGCCGCTGCTTGACGGGCTCGAGGCCTTTCAGCACCTTGATCGATGCTTCGCTGTAAGTCGCTGCTGGCTTTTTCGTGGGCATAGGCGCTAGTTCGTCAATCGTCCGACGCTGTTATCCCCAGTTGATGTGGACAACATCGTGGACAAAACTTGGCGGTTTGAAAGTCGAAGTACAACAGAAGCGCGTAGAGCCCGGAAGGCATCCCCAAGGCAACGATTTCATGATGATGCTGACGAACATAGAACGATTCGGGCATGAACACTTCGGCCGGGCACTTCCAGCCCAAGCTTTTGCGCGGACGAGTGTTCATTTTCCAGCCGATGTCGTCGAGTTCGGCCTGGGAGAACACGGCCAGCTCTGTACCCTTGGGCATGTACTGGTTGGCATGTGCTGGCGCAGCAGCCCGTTGGTGTTCTCGTTACGCCCGCGCTGCCACGGGCTATGCGGGTCGGCAAAGTAGATCTTGATGCCCGTCGCTTCGAAAAGCTGCTCGTGCTTCGCCATTTCTCGCGCACCTAGATCATAGGTCATGGAAGGCCGGCGCTGGACATCGATGCTGTTCAGGATCGTACTGAACGAGGTGACAGCCGCCTCAGCCGTGGCGTTCTCCATTTTTCTCAGCGTGACGAACAGCGAAGTGCGCTCGACCAGGGTGGCAACCGAAGCCGCATTGCGCGGCGCCCTTGATCAGGTCGCTTTCCCAGCGCCCTGGCACGATCCGTTCGTCGATCTCAGCGGGCCGGTCATGGATGCTGACCAGACTGGGAATCCTGCCCCGACGATGTTCGCCGCGAGCCCGGGGCCGGCGGCTCTTGTGGGGCTGTCGCAGACCGGCGATCCGTTCCGCCCGCAACAGGCCGCGCGGCAGGGCGTACAGTGCGGTCTAGATTGTTTCGTGATTAGCCCGCAGGGTTGGCTCATCGGGGTTCATGTTTCGCAGTATGCCCGCGATCTGTTCGGGAGAGTGCGGCTCACGCAGCAATCGTGCGACCGTCGCCCACAGCGGCCCCTGCGGGTCCAGCCGGGCGGGGGGGCGTGCCTGCCAGGTGACGGGTGCGTTGCTGGGCGAGCGGCGCACGATGCAAGCTGCGGGCTATTGCCCGCTGCCTGCATCCCTGCTCAAGGCTCAGTTGGATCATCGTGCGCTCTTCACAACTCAGGTGTTGTTTGTAGGTTCCCATCGCGACACAATACCTCTCGGTAGGTGTTGCACTTCAGATTCGAGGCTGCCCTTTGAATTCGATACAAAAAGCCAATCGAAACAATCCGATTACGAGACTGCTCCGAAAGCGAGCGGCACCAGGGCAGGGCCGGAACGCGGCTTATTTTACTGGTTCCTTTCGGGTGCGCTCATGACGGGCTTGCGCTTGACCTCGAGCTCCTCCCAGCGCCCCAGCGCCGCGAGCAGTTCGTCGTCGAGCGCCGCGTAGCGTTCGGTCAGACGCGTGCCCTCCTTGGCGTCGCACGCGAAGATGCTGCCGTCCTCGAGCTGCGCGTTGATCGCCTTCTGCTCCGCCTCGAGCGCGGCGATTTGCTCCAGCAGCGCATCGAGCTCGCGCTGCTCCTTGAACGAGAGCTTGACGCTGCGCTGCGCGTTGCGGCCGGCCGCGTTCTTGCTGGCGCCGTCCTTTGGTGCCGGGGCGGCCTCGCGCGCGGCTTCGCCGCTGTGCTTGGCTGCGTCCTTCGCCAGTTCTTTCGAGCGCGCATGCTGGGTCTGCCAGTCGGTAAAGTCGCCGACGTACCCGCGCCAGAGGCCCTTGCTCTCGGCCGCGATCACCGAGGTGACCACGTTGTCGAGGAATGCGCGATCGTGGCTAACCAGCAGCACGGTGCCATCGTAATCGGTCAGCAGTTCTTCCAGCAGTTCGAGCGTGGGGATGTCCAGGTCGTTGGTCGGTTCGTCGAGCACCAGCACGTTGGCTGGCCGCGCGAACAGGCGCGCCAGCAGCAGGCGGTTGCGTTCGCCGCCCGACAGCGAGCGCACCGGCGAGCGGGCCCGCTCGTGCCCGAACAGGAAATCGCCCAGATAGCTCATCACATGCTTGCGGGTGCCGCCGATCTCGACCCATTCGCTGCCGGGGCCGATGGTGTCGGCCAGACTTTTGTCGAGGTCGAGCTGGGCGCGCATCTGGTCGAAGTAGGCGACCTGCAGGTTGGTGCCGGTGCGCACCTTGCCCTCGTCGGGCGTGAGCTCGCCGAGGATCAACTTGAGCATAGTGGTCTTGCCGACGCCGTTCGGACCGATCAGGCCGATCTTGTCGCCGCGCATCACAGTGCCGGTGAAGCGATCGATGTAGGTGCGGCCGTCGTAGCGGATCGTCACGTCGGTCAGCTCTGCGACGATCGTGCCAGATTTCTCGCCCTGCGCGACGTCGAGCCGGACATTGCCTTGCGCGTTGCGGCGCTCCGAGCGATCCTTGCGCATCTCGACCAGCCGCTCGATGCGGCCGACGCTGCGCGTGCGGCGCGCCTCGACGCCCTTGCGGATCCAGACTTCCTCCTGAGCGAGCAGCTTGTCGAACTTGTCGTTCTCGACGCGTTCGACCTCGAGCTGCTGCTCCTTGCGGATCTGGTACTGCGAGAAGTTGCCGGGATAGGATAGCAGGCGACCGCGGTCGAGTTCGACGATGCGCGTGGCGACGCGATCGAGGAAGGCGCGATCGTGGGTGATGAACAGCACGCTCGAACGCTGCGAGACCAGCAGCTCCTCGAGCCAGCGAATGCCTTCGAAGTCGAGGTGGTTGGTCGGTTCGTCGAGCAGCAGCACATCGGGCTGCTGCACCAGCGCACGGGCCAGCGCGACGCGCTTCTTCATGCCGCCCGACAGCGCCTCCACTAGCTGCTCGCCGTCCAGGCCGATCTGCGCCAGCGTGGTGGCCACCCGGGTGCGCCAATTCCAGGCGTCGTTCAGGTCCAAGGAGGACTGCAGCGTGTTCATGCGCGCCAGCAGCGCGTCGCGCTCCGCGCCTTCGGGCGTGTCGGCCAGGCGGTGCGCGATCACGTCGAATTCGTCGAGCAGGGCCTGCGTGTGCGTGAGGCCCGAGGTGACCGCCTCGAACACCGTCTGCCCCGGCCCGAACTCGGGCTCCTGCTCCACGTAGACCGTCACCAGGTCCTGCTGGCGCGTGACCAGGCCGTCGTCGGGGCGCGCCAGTTCGGCGACGATCTTTAGCAGCGAGGACTTGCCCGCCCCGTTGCGGCCGATGAGACCGACGCGCTCGCCGGCTTCGAGCGAGAAATCCGCGTGATCGAGCAACGCGACATGACCGAACGCAAGCTGCGCGCCGGCAATGGAATAGAGCGACATGGAGAAGCGGCGAAGAAAGGGATTCGGAAACGCGCATTGTAACGGGCATCGTGGGCACCGCCGCTTCGGCCGAAAGCCTGGGGTGGCGGACTCGCGTTTCGCGAGATGCATCGCGCTCGCCTGCGCCGCACCGCGGGCTGGCCGGCGTGAGCGGGGAATCGCGCCGCGCCGGTACCGACGAGGGGCCTACGAGGTCAGTTCACAAACCCTCTGAAGGGGCTGTTTACTTTCTCGGCGAACTGTTAACCTTGGGCACGAGTTAATGTCGAATCTGGTGTACGGCGGTCGGGAGCGATGTGAGAAGGCGGTGGCGTGAGCATGTTGCTTTCCGCAGTAACGCCTAGCAACCGGAGGCCCACCACCATGGCGAAACTTACGCAAGAAGCGCAGAGCAGTCAAGCAGCAGAAACGGTAATCAAGGGGCCGTGCGGTCTGGATGAGTTGATCCGGCAAGGCGCACGGCAGGTTATCCATTAGAGGCCAGTTCAAAAAGACTACTCGGTACGCCCAAAGATGTTCCAGCAGACGAGGGCGCAGCCGAATTTCAAGAATGCTTCGTGAATTTCAGCTCGACGATCGAAGCGTATGCGAAGACGACGGAAGTTGTGGAGCCACGAGTGAGTCCGTTCAACGACCCAACGGAATTTGCCCAGACCACTGCCATATTCAGCGCGGCACCTTGCGATCACCGGTTTGATGCCGCGTTCGCGCAATCGTTGACGATGCGGATCGGAATCATAACCACGATCGGCATAGATGACCTTGGGTCTCTGAAGGGGTCGGCCGCGCGCGCCGCGGATCGGGGTAATCGCGTCGACGAGCGGCGGCAACTGACTGGGTGACGTCGTTGCGGTTCGCGCCGGTCAGGATAGCGCTGATGGGAACGCCATTGGCATCTACGAGGATGTGGTGCTGGAACCGGGTCGCGCGCGATCCGTGGGGTTCGGGCCAGTTTTTCGCCCGCCCCAACAGATCGTACCGACGAGGAATCGACGGCAGCGTAGAAAGATCGATCTGCCCGGCCTCGCGCAATTTGTCGAGCAGCGGTTCGTGCAGTCGGTCCCATACTCCTGCTTTGCGCCAGTCGTTAAGTCGTCGCCAGCAGGTTGCGCCGGAGCCAAAGCCCAATAGGGTTGGCAGATGGTGCCATCGCAGACCGGTTTTCAACGCGAACAGGATGCTATTCAACGCCGCCCGATCGGATACGCGTGGGCGACCAGGATGCTCTTTGCACCGGGGCTTGGGCGGCGGCGGTAACGGTTCGCTCAGTGTCCACAATTTGTCATCAATGATTAGCGCTTCCATGGCGGCGTCCCATTCGTAGTTGAAGGTTGGGGCGGCAGGGTTTCGTAGGTTAGGCGGACTTCAAGTCATGGTCAACGCGTTTATCGGTCGGACGTTGCAAGGCAACGGCGAGCATCCAGAGGTCGCGTCGGCACCGCCGAGCTTACGGAATCGCTTCTCAGCTTCCAGGAAGCCAGTGGCCGCCCATCGCATCGCCATGTCGACATCGCGATAGCGGTCGACCCGGCCGCTGACGCGGCGCACCGCGCCGTTCGGATTCTCGATCAGGTTCGTCGTCGCCAGGCTGCGGATCAGCCGCGGCGTCAGGTCCAGGCGGTTGACCGTGAACGTTTCCCCAAGCCCCTCAAGCAGCGAGGCCGCCGCGTCCGGATGGTCGGTCTTCAACTATGCCGCCTGGGCCTTCAGTCGAACGAGGCCGTCGTCGGCCGGCAGCTTGTACGCGGCACGCATGACCGAGGCGACCTGCTGTCGGGTCTGCTTCGGCAGCCGTTCGGTCACGTTGCGAATCTTGTG
>JAYFRX010000057.1:0-10646 GCA_040946945.1 Burkholderia sp.
GCCTTCAAGGCCGCGGGTTTTTTCAGGACCGTCAGGCGCGACTCTCATCGTGGCGCGGGGAGCCAATCCCCACAATGACGCCGGATAGATTTAGGCAAGCCAACCACATCATCAAAGATCAGTGTTGGAAAAACGGGGGTGACCATAGATTTAAACCCATAAGCAGACAGAGGAGAGGAGCACCATGAGCTATATCGCGCCCGTCAAGGACATGCTGTTCGTGATGAAGGAGCTGGCCGGTATCGACGACGTCGCGAAGCTGCCCGACTTCGAGGATGCCGGCTTCGACACGGCGCAGGCCGTGCTCAGCGAGTCGGCGAAATTTTGCGGCGAGGTACTGGCGCCGCTGAATGTCGAGGGTGACAAGCAGCCGAGCTCTTGGAGCCAGGGCGCCGTGACGGCGACGGCCGGCTTCGGCGAGGCCTTCCGCCAGTTTGTGGCGGGCGGTTGGCAGGGGCTGCAGCATCCGACCGAGTACGACGGCCAGGGGCTGCCCAAGCTAATCGCCACACCTTGCATCGAGATGCTAAACGCCTCGAACCTGTCCTTCGCGCTGTGCCCGCTGCTGACCGACGGCGCGCTCGAGGCGCTAATGACGGCCGGCACCGACGAGCAGAAGACGCTCTACGTGCCGAAGCTGATCTCCGGCGAATGGACCGGCACCATGAACCTGACCGAGCCGCAGGCCGGCTCCGACCTCGCGCTGGTGCGCTCGCGCGCCGAGCCACAGGGCGACGGCAGCTACAAGGTGTTCGGCACCAAGATCTTCATCACCTGGGGCGAGCACGACATGGCGGACAACATCGTCCACCTGGTGCTGGGGCGCACGCCGAGTGCGCCCGAGGGCGTGAAGGGCATCTCGCTGTTCATTGTGCCGAAGTTCTTGGTCAAGGAGGACGGCAGCCTCGGCGAGCGCAACGACGTTCACTGCGTCTCGATCGAGCACAAGCTCGGCATCAAGGCGAGTCCGACCGTGGTGCTGCAATACGGCGACCATGGCGGCGCAACCGGCTACCTGGTCGGCGAGGAGAACCGCGGCCTCGCATACATGTTCATCATGATGAACGCCGCGCGCTTCGGCGTCGGTATGCAGGGCATCGGTGTGGCGGACCGCGCCTACCAGAAGGCCGCCGCGTTCGCCAAGGCGCGCGTGCAAAGCCGCCCGGTGGACGGCTCTGCCAGGCAGTCGGTCACCATCATCCATCATCCCGACGTGCGCCGCATGCTCGCCACCATGCGCGCGCTGACCGAAGGTGCTCGCGCGCTGGCCTATGTCGCCGCCGCGCACAGCGACCAGGCGCACGCACACCCCGATTCGGTCGAGCGCGCGCGCCACCAGGCCATCTATGAATACCTGGTGCCGGTCGTGAAGGGCTGGAGCACCGAGATGGTCAACGAGGTCGCCAGCCTCGGCGTGCAGGTGCACGGCGGCATGGGCTTCATCGAGGAGACGGGCGCGGCGCAGTACTATCGCGACGCGCGCATCCTGGCGATCTACGAAGGCACCACGGCGATACAGGCCAACGACCTGGTGGGCCGCAAGACCGTGCGCGATGGTGGCACCGTCGCGAAGTCGCTGCTCGCCGGGATCGACAAGACCGTCGAGGCGCTCGGGGCGCAGGATACGCCGGCCTTCGCCGCGATGCGCCGCTACCTCGCCGACGGCGCGAAGTCGCTGGCGGCCGCGGTCGAATTCGTGGTCGCCAACACCAAGGGCAATCCGAACGCGGTGTTCCTCGGCAGCGTGCCCTACCTGAAGTTGGCCGGCATCGTGCTGTGCGGCTGGCAGATGGGACGCGCGCTGCTCGCCGCGCAGGCACGGCGTGCCGACGACCCGGCTTTCCACGACGCGAAGATCGCGATCGCGCAGTTCTACGCCCAGCACGTGCTGGTGCAGGCGCCGGCGATCGCCGCCTCGATCGTCAGCGCGACCGGCCAGGACAGCGTGCTGGCGCTGACCGAGGACCAGTTCTGAGGACTGCTGTTTCGTCCTGCCGGGTTAGTGTTCCGTTCTATTGTTAACTAATCTATGTTCAGGTAGCATGCCGGTATCCGTGGAACGAGAGATACCAGCATGCCGATGGGACGACCGAAGACCGAACTGGCGCTGAGCGAGGACGAGCGCTCGCAACTGACTCCGATAGCCCGTTCGCGTTCAATTTCGGCGGCGCACGTGACGTGTGCGCGGATTGTACTGGCAGAACGGCAACTGGGGAGCCCAACAGCGCCATCGCCGAGCGTCTGCAACTCGCGCGTGCTACGGGGCAAGTGGCGTATCCGGTTCCTGGAGCATCGCATCAACGGGCTGTATGACGAAGTACCTCCGTGCAAGCCGCGCACGATTGGCGATGAGCGGCTGGCTCAACTGATTCACAAGCCCCCCCTGCACACGAAGCCGGTAGCTGGCTCCACTCGCTGGAGCGTACGCAGGATCGCCGCCGAAACGGCTATCTCGCCGACGAGCGTGCACCGTTACTTCAAGCTGCTCGGCCTGCAACCGCATCGCAGCGCAAGCTTCACACTCTCGACCGATCAATTCTTCATCGAGAAACTGCGCGACCTGGTCGGCCTGTACCTGAGCCCGCCCGAGCATGCCTGGGTCTTGTGCGTGGACGAAAAGAGCCAGTGTCAGGCGCTCGAACGCACCCAACCCATGATGCCGATGGGCTTCGGCTACGTCGAAGGCGTCACGCACGATGATGTTCGTCACGGCGCAACCACGCTGTTCGCTGCACTGAACGTGCTCAACGGCGCCGTGCTCGCTTACCTGCAAGCCGCGCCACCAGCATCAGGAGTTCCTGCCGTTTCTGCGCGAAATCGACAAGACCGTCCCCACTGAGCTCGACGTGCCCTGCATCGTAGACAACTACAGCAGTCACCAGCCCCCGAAGGTCAAGGCGTGGCTGGCCGCCCGCCCCCCGCTGGCACATGCATTTCATGCCCACCTACAGCTCGTGGCTCAACCGGGTCGAACTCTTCTTTGGGCGGTGTCCCAAAAATAGTCCTGGTTAGTTACTTGACTCCGAAACGCGGGGCGTGCCGCCGGCGACGTGCGCTGGCATGGCTCGCAGCCAGGCCGAATCGTGATGGACCAACGCAAGCTGCGGTTTCAGCTGCCCCGGCTGCGGGACAAGCGCGGCAAGGAAGTGCCGATTCCCGCCTACACGCAGCTGCGCGACGACGAACAGCTCACGCAGCGCATGTACGACATCATGGTCAGCGGCGTGTCGACCCGAAAGTATGACGAGGCGTTGCCTGAAATGGCCCACACCGTCGGCATCTCGAAGAGCAGCGTCTCGCGCCAGTTCGTGAAGGCGAGCAAGAAGAAGCTTGACGGGCTGATGGAGCGTCGCTTCGAGGACCACGACATCCTAGCCATCTACCTGGACGGTATCATCGTCGATGGGTGCCATATCCTCACCGCGATTGCCGTCGAGAGCGACGCCCAGAAGCATTTGATGGGGCTGGCGAGCGGTTAGAGCGAGAACGCCGAAGTCGTTAAGGATCTGCTGAATCGCCTGATCGAACGCGGGCTGGCGACCGACCGGGACTATCTGTTCATGATTGATGGGTCCAAGGCGCTGCGCTCGGCGATCGAGGCAGTGTTCGGCGAACGTGCCCACGTCCAGCGGTGCCGGACCCACAAGATTCGCAACGTGACCGAACGGCTGGCGAAGCAGACCCGACAGCAGGTCGCCTCGGTCATGCGTGCCCCGTACAAGCTGCCGGCCGACGACGGCCTCGCTCGGCTGAAGGCCCAGGCGGCATGGTTGAAGACCGACCATCCGGACGCGGCGGCCTCGCTGCTTGAGGGGCTTGAGGAAACGTTCACGGTCAACCCGCCTGGACCTGACGCCGCGGCTGATCCGCAGCCTGGCGACGACGAACCTGATCGAGAATCCGAACGGCGCGGTGCGCCGCGTCAGCGGCCGGGTCAACCGCTATCGCGATGTTGACATGGCGATGCGATGGGCGGCCACTGGCTTCCTGGAAGCTGAGAAGCGATGCCGTAAGCTCGGCGGTGCCGACGAGCTCTGGATGCTCGCCGTTGCCTTGCATCGTCCGACCGATAAACGCGTTGACCATGACTTGAAGTCCGCCTAACCTACGAAACCCTGCCTCCCCAACCTTCAACCACGAATGGGACGCCGCCCGCGGCTCGATGCCGCATCCCTGGCCGAAAGACCCTCTTGAAATTGTTGTCTTCGGCCCCAGCTACGTTGCCGTTGTCTGGCGTGGTACGAGGTGCGTCCGCGGTACGCGTACGTTCGGCGTCCGGCGATAACTAACCTGCGATACCTGCCTCGTGCCCGTCACGCGGAGCGTATCGTCGATCCGGCTTTCATTATTTAATTCGATTTCAGCGACATGGAAAACACGCAAGAGAATCCGGCTGGTCAACCCGCCGACGAGACCGGCCGCGACGCAACGGCTGCCCAGGCACCGGCAGTTGACGCGCCGCAGGCAGCGGCCGTCGACGCCGCGCTCGCCGAAGCGCAAGCCAAGGTCGCCGAGCTGCAGGAGAGCTTCCTGCGGGCGAAGGCCGAAACCGAGAACGTGCGCCGCCGCGCGCAGGACGACGTCGCCAAGGCGCACAAGTTCGCCATCGAGGGCTTCGCCGAGCACTTGCTGCCGGTGATCGACAGTCTGGAAGCCGCCGTCGGCGATACGTCCGACGACGTCGCCAAGATCCGCGAAGGCGTCGAGCTGACGCTGCGCCAGCTGCAGAGCGCGCTCGAGAAAGGCCGCGTGAACGTGATCGACCCGGTCGGCGCGAAATTCGATCCGCATCAGCACCAGGCGATCTCGATGGTGCCGGCCGAGCAGGAGCCGAATACCGTCGTCAGCGTGCTGCAGAAGGGTTACACGATTGCCGACCGCGTGCTGCGTCCGGCGTTCGTGACGGTCGCGCAGCCGAACTAAGGCACTAGCCGGGCGCCGCGCCTGCCGCCTCGTGTCCACAGCCCCCCCGGCGCGCCGCGCCAGGAAAGCATCAGACAAGCATCGAGTCGGGGGGAGTCAACACGAGGTTCGATCCGGAGTCCGCTGATCCGGGCATCGAGCCACTGTGCTTTGGACGGACGCCGCCGGCGATTGAAAAAATTGAATGGCCGCATCGCTTTCGGGGTCTTGAAAACGGCGCGGTCGCACCTATTTCGTGTGCAGAATCGGATTCGGCGCGGCAAACCGGGCAAAAACGGCCCAAAAACCGCAGCAAACAGCATTTCTGGAGATTACGAAAAATGGGAAAGATCATCGGTATTGACCTTGGCACTACGAACTCGTGCGTGGCCGTGATGGAAGGCAACCAGGTCAAGGTCATCGAGAACTCGGAAGGTACCCGCACCACGCCGTCGATCATCGCGTACATGGACGACAACGAAGTGCTGGTCGGCGCGCCGGCCAAGCGTCAGTCGGTGACCAACCCGCGCAACACGCTGTTCGCGGTGAAGCGCCTGATCGGCCGCCGCTTCGAAGAGAAGGAAGTGCAGAAGGACATCGGCCTGATGCCCTACAAGATCATCAAGGCCAACAACGGCGACGCCTGGGTCGAGGCGCATGACGAGAAGCTGGCACCGCCGCAGGTGTCGGCCGAAGTGCTGCGCAAGATGAAGAAGACCGCCGAGGACTACCTCGGCGAGCTGGTCACGGAAGCCGTGATCACGGTGCCGGCCTATTTCAACGACAGCCAGCGCCAGGCCACTAAGGACGCAGGCCGCATTGCCGGCCTCGAGGTCAAGCGCATCATCAACGAGCCGACCGCGGCCGCGCTGGCCTTCGGCCTGGACAAGGCCGAGAAGGGTGACCGCAAGATCGCTGTGTACGACCTAGGCGGCGGTACCTTCGACGTGTCGATCATCGAGATCGCCGACGTGGACGGCGAGATGCAGTTCGAAGTGCTGTCGACTAACGGCGACACCTTCCTCGGCGGCGAGGACTTCGATCAGCGCGTCATCGACTACATCATCGGCGAATTCAAGAAGGAGCAGGGCGTCGACCTGTCGAAGGACGTGCTCGCGCTGCAACGCCTGAAGGAAGCGGCGGAAAAGGCCAAGATCGAGCTGTCCTCGAGCCAGCAGACCGAGATCAACCTGCCGTACATCACGGCTGACGCCTCGGGCCCGAAGCACTTGAACCTGAAGATCACGCGTGCCAAGCTGGAAGCGCTGGTCGAGGACCTGGTCGAGCGCACCATCGAGCCCTGCCGCACCGCCATCAAGGATGCCGGCGTGAAGGTCTCGGATATCGACGACGTGATCCTGGTCGGCGGCCAGACCCGCATGCCGAAGGTGCAGGACAAGGTCAAGGATTTCTTCGGCAAGGATCCGCGCCGTGATGTGCACCCGGACGAAGCCGTTGCCGTGGGCGCGGCCATCCAGGGCCAGGTTCTGTCGGGCGACCGCAAGGACGTGCTGCTGCTCGACGTCACCCCGCTGTCGCTCGGCATCGAGACGCTCGGCGGCGTGATGACCAAAATGATCAACAAGAACACCACGATTCCGACCAGGCACGCCCAGGTCTACTCGACCGCGGACGACAACCAGGGCGCAGTGACCATCAAGGTTTTCCAGGGCGAGCGCGAGATGGCGGCCGGCAACAAGCTGCTCGGCGAGTTCAACCTGGAAGGCATTCCGCCGGCACCGCGCGGCGTGCCGCAGATCGAGGTGGGATTCGACATCGACGCGAACGGCATCCTGCACGTCGGCGCGAAGGACAAGGCGACCGGCAAGGAAAACAAAATTACCATCAAGGCGAACTCGGGCCTGTCGGACGCTGAGATCGATCAGATGATCAAGGATGCCGAGGCGAACGCCGCGGAAGACCAGAAACTGCGTGAGCGTGCCGATGCACGCAACCAGGGCGATGCGCTGGTCCACAGCACCAAGAAAGCGGTGGTCGAGTACGGCGACACGCTCGACGCGGGCGAGAAGGAGAAGATCGAGGCCGCGCTCAAGGGGTTGGAAGACGTGCTGAAGGACAGCTCGTCCGAGAAGGCGGCGATTGACGCGAAGGTAGAAATGCTGTCGCAGGCCTCGCAGAAGCTCGGCGAAAAGATGTACGCTGGCCTGCAGGCCCAGCAGGCAGGTGCCGGCGCGGGCGCGGCCGAAGGTGCCCACGCGGGTGCCGCGAACGCCGCCGACGACGTGGTCGACGCGGACTTCAAGGAAGTGAAGAAGGACTAAGTCGGGCCGCGGCCAATTCGATCCGTCACTGCCGGACGGCCGGATCACCCTGCGCCTGGCGGGCCTCCCGGCCCTCTGGGCACATTTGTTTTATGGCGGGACGGCGCGCGAGCGCCGTTCTACGGTTGCAGGACTTACTGGAAGCGAAAGGAGTCGCCCGTGACGAGCGCGTGGCGGCATTGAACCGATATGGCGAAACGGGATTACTATGAGATTCTGGGCGTCGCGAAGAACGCGAGCGACGACGAAATCAAGAAGACATATCGCAAGCTCGCGATGAAGTACCACCCGGACCGCAATCCGGACAGCAAGGATGCGGAAGAGCGTTTCAAGGAGGTGAAGGAGGCCTATGAAATGCTCTCGGACGAGCAGAAGCGAGCCGCCTACGACCAGTACGGCCACGCCGGCGTCGATCCGAACATGGGCGGTGCCGGCGCGCAGGGCTTCGGCGGCTTTGCCGACATCTTCGGCGATATCTTCGGCCAAGCTGCCGGCGGCGGCGCTCGAGACGGCCGGGGCGGGCCGCAGGCGTATCGCGGTGCCGACCTGCGTTACAGCATCGAGATCACGCTCGAGCAGGCCGCGCACGGCTACGACACGCAGATTCGCGTGCCGAGCTGGATTTCCTGCGAGATCTGCCACGGCAGCGGCGCGAAGCCGGGCACCAAGCTCGATACCTGCCCGACTTGCCACGGCCAGGGCACGGTGCGCATGTCGCAGGGCTTTTTCAGCATCCAGCAGACCTGCCCGAAGTGCCACGGCACCGGCACCTACGTTCCCGAGCCCTGTGTGCATTGTCACGGCTCGGGCAAGGTGAAGGAAACCAAGACGCTCGAGGTCAAGATCCCGGCCGGGATCGACGACGGCATGCGGATCCGCTCGTCCGGCAACGGCGAGCCTGGCATCAGCGGAGGGCTGTCCGGCGATCTCTATGTCGAGATCCACATCAAGCAGCACTCGGTGTTCGAGCGCGACGGCGACGATCTGCACTGCCAGATGCCGATCCCGTTCACCACCGCGGCGCTGGGCGGCGAGATCGAGGTGCCGACGCTGGCCGGCCGCGCCTCGTTCACGGTGCCGGAAGGCACGCAGTCGGGCAAGACCTTCCGCCTGCGCGGCAGGGGCATCAAGGCCCTGCGCTCGAGCATCGCCGGCGATCTCTACGTGCATGTGCAGATCGAGACCCCGGTCAAGCTAACCGACGGACAGCGCGAGCTGCTGCGTCAGTTCGAGCAGTCGCTGGCCGAAGGCGGCGGCCGCCACAGCCCGCAGAGCAAGAGCTGGTTCGATCGCGTGAAGAGCTTCTTCGAGTGACGATAGCGGTGCTGGCGACATGATGGACGTAGCAGAGGGCGCGCCGTTCGCGCTCCTCGACGATTGCGACCCGGCTGCGCAGTCAAGTCGTTTGTACACGGGCTTTTCGCGCGAGCACGCCTGCACCGATCCGGCGCGGCTCGATGCCTGCTGCGCGGCGGTGGCCGAGGATCTCGCGCGGGGCCTGCGCGCCGTGGTGCTCGGCGATTACGAGTTCGGCCGCAATCTCGAACGCGGCCAGGCCGGCGGCGCGCCGCTGCGTTTCCTGCTGTTCTCCACGCTCACTCGGCTGTCGCGCGATGAGGCCGATGCTTGGCTCGCCGCGCGCGACGGCAAGGCGGCCGAGCCTTCGCCGGCCGGCATCGCGCGCCTGCGCAAGAGTGTCACGCGCGCCGAGTTCGATGCGGCGATCGACGCGATCCATGCCGCGCTGCACGCCGGCGATTCCTACCAGGTCAACTACACCTATCGGTTCGGCTTCGACGCCTGGGGCTCGCCGTCGGCGCTGTATAGGCGGCTGCGCGCGCGGCAGGCGGTGCGCTACGGCGCGCTCCTCGCGCTGCCTGGCGGGCGCTGGATTCTGTCCTGCTCGCCCGAGCTGTTCGTCGAGAAGCAGGGCGCGCGGCTGCGCACGCGGCCGATGAAGGGCACCGCGCCGCGCTCGGCCGATCCCGCCGCCGATGCACGCGCGGCCGAATTCCTCGCCAGCGACGCGAAGAATCGCGCCGAGAACCTGATGATTGTCGACCTGCTGCGCAACGACGTCTCGCGCGTGGCACGGACCGGATCGGTGAGCGTGCCGGCGCTGTTCACGGTCGAGCCCTATGCCTCGGTCTGGCAGATGACTTCGACCGTCGAGGCCGAGGCGAGGCCCGAGGCGGGCTTCGCGGACTTGCTGCGGGCGCTGTTCCCCTGCGGCTCGATCACCGGCGCGCCGAAGCACAGCACCATGGCACTGATCGACGCGATCGAATCGACGCCGCGCGGACTCTACACCGGCATGCTGGGCTGGCTCGACGCGGTGCCGGCCGGCACCTGCGGCGACTTCTGCCTGTCGGTGACGATCCGCACACTGACGCTCGAGGTGCCGCGCGCCGACGGCTATCGCCTCGGCACAATGGGCGTCGGCGCGGGCATCGTGCTCGACAGCCGCGCCCCTGACGAATACGCGGAGTGCGAATTGAAGGCTCGTTTCCTGACCGATGCCGATCCCGGCCTGCAGCTGTTCGAAACCCTCTGCGCGACGTGCGACGAAGGTGTGCGTTATCTCGATCGCCATCTCGCGCGGCTCGCCAGCAGCGCCGAGGCGCTCGGCTTCGCTTTCGACACTGCCTCGATCGAACAGCAAATCCGCGCGCGCGTCGGCAGCTTCGAGGCCGATGGCCCGCATCGCTTGCGCGCAGCACTCTCGAAGGACGGCTCGCTCGACCTGACCTGGGTGCCGCTCGCGCCGCTGGCGGCACCGGTGATCGAGGTGCTGCTGGCCTCCGAGCACGGATTCGCGCCGACCTCCTCCTCGGACCTGTTGCTCGCGCACAAGAGCACGCGCCGTGCCGAATACGACCGCGCCTGGCGCGAGGCCGAGGCGGCCGGCGCTTTCGACATGCTGTTCGTCAACGAGCGCGGCGAGCTCACCGAGGGCGGCCGCAGCAACGTCTTCGTGCGGCTCGAAGGCCGTTGGTTCACGCCGCCGCTGGCCAGCGGCCTGCTGCCGGGCGTGACGCGAGGCGCGCTGCTGGCGGACCCGGTGCTCGGCGCGAGCGAGCGTATCCTGATGCCGGACGAGCTGGCGTGCGCCGATGGCCTGCTGATCTGCAACGCCTTGCACGGCGCGGTCGAGGCGAGATTGCGCCGCATTTGAAGGCGCGGCGTGACGCCCTGATCGGCCAACAAAATCTATGGTCACCCCCGTTTTTGCAACACTGATCTTTGATGATGTGGTTGGCTTGCCTAAATCTATCCGGCGTCATTGTGGGGATTGGCTCCCCGCGCCACGATGAGAGTCGCGCCTGACGGTCCTGAAAAATCTATGGTCACCCCCGTTTTTGCAACACTGATCTTTGATGATGTGGTTGGCTTGCCTAAATCTATCCGGCGTCATTGTGGGGATTGGCTCCCCGCGCCACGATGAGAGTCGCGCCTGACGGT
>JAYFRX010000058.1:0-10645 GCA_040946945.1 Burkholderia sp.
TTCGCCCGCCCCAACAGATCGTACCGACGAGGAATCGACGGCAGCGTATGAAAGATCGATCTGCCCGGCCTCGCGCAACGTGTCGAGCAGCAGTTCGTGCAGTCGATCCCATACTCCTGCTTTGCGCTAGTCTTCTGGCGATCTACCTGGTGACGCCGAGCAAGAACGCCATCAGCGGACTGGAGCTCAAACGCCAGCTGGGCGTGAGCTACAAGACGGTCTGGCTCATCACGCACAAGTTGCTGGAGACCATGTGGCTGCGCGAAGAGCGACGCCGGCTCGACGAACGGGTCGAGGTCGACGACGCGTATCTGGGCGGGGAACGCTCCGGCGGTAAGGCTGTGGGAGTGGCGCGCCCGGCAAGACGCCGTTTGTAGCGGCCGTGCAGGCCTCTGACGATGGGCCGCCCTCTGTTCATGCGGCTCTCGCCCGTGCCGGGCTTTACCAAAGCGGCCCTTGAGGTCTGAGCGGCCAGCAGCCTGATGCCCACCGCGTGTGTCGTTTCCGATGGCCTGTGGTGTTTCGACGGCGTGACGCAAAAGGCTGCCAGTCATGAGCGCCATGTCACGGGCGGTGGCCATCAGGCCGCGCAGCGCCCCCGAGTTCCGCTGGATCAACACGATGCTCGGCAACCTGAAAACGGCCCTCAAGGGCACGTACCACGCTATCGATCACGCCAAATATGTCCATCGCTATCTCGCTGAATTCGCCTACCGTTTCAACCGCCGTTTCGATTTGCCGGCGATGGTGCCGCGCCTGCTTCGGGCCGCTGTTACGACAAAACCTCGTCCGCGCCGTTTGTTGATCGTCTCGGAGTAAAGTAACTAATCAGGTTGTTTTTTGAACTGACCTCTAAGCGCATCAACAACGAATATTTCAACGGCCTGCTAGAACACCGATTCGAGCGTGACGGATGCGCGCGCAACTAGTTTTCTGCTCAGACTGAGTGAGCTGCATCAGGCAGGCCGCGCAGCCGAAGCAGACGATGCCGAGCAGGTAGACCACCTGCGGCCCGAGCCCATACAGTACGCCGCCGGCCGCCGGGCAGATGATCATCTGCGGTCTGGGTCGCTGAGGTCGACAGCGCGGTGGCATGCGGCAGCTCGGCGCGCGGCACCCAGGCTGGCCGCCAGCGTGTAGATCGCCGGCGCGCTGAGCCAGCCGCCGAGCGTGCCGACCAGGAGCACGGACGAGGCGAGCGCCAGCAGCGACCATCCACAGCTTCGACCTCGAGGCTTGCCGCGCCGCGATAGTGCTGGTCAGGAATTTCCTTTCGAACCGCCAGCGCGGCGAGGCGACAGATCCGGTCTACGGCGGCTAGCGAGCGCGCCGGGCCGCTTGCGCCGGAAAGCCGGCCGAAACGGATACGTTTCAGGCACGCCAATCGCTTAATGGCTTGCTGCGGCGAATCAATTTCAGTCCGGCGGAACCCCTCGTGCATCGTCGATGCCAGAGTCCGTAGCGCCCCCTCGAAATCCACCGCCCATGCTCCCAACACTCCCGTCTGCCCACTGGGCACGACGTACCGAACCCGCCTCGACCCGCTCCGCGCACGTTGCTCGGCCGCGATTGCCACTTCCTTCTTTGCTCTGCTCGTCGATATTTTTGCAAAACCCGTTTACACGCCGGCGCATACCGTGAGTCTGTGTTTGTAACCGTGGCTCTCCGCCGACATCATGCCTGCTACCCGCACCACCCACGTTCACCTCCCAGACTATCAGCCGACAGGCCCGCCCGATCATCTCGATCGGCCCTACACGCCAGTGCCAGACGCGTTCGTCGATCTCAGCCAGCGCGCCGCGCGCCCGGGACCGCGCACCGCGCGCGTGCTGCTGCACGTCACGCTCGAGGGCAGCGCCGACTATCTCTGCGCGCAACACCGAGCTGCTGAGCTCGCCGCTCGGCGTCTACGTCTTGCATATCGACGCGCACCGCGCCCGCATGTCGGTCTGGTTCGACCTCGCGCGCGCCGATGTCAGCTTCGCGATCCACACCCTGCTTACCACCCTCCCCGACGCGACGCTCGGCTGCCTGCGCCCGCGTCTGTCCTGAACGCGTGTCTTATTGATGGTGTACGCTGGGCTCGTTACTCTTTCCGGCCCGGGGGGGGCCCGGGGCACCGGCCCGGTGCCCCGGGCCAAGCGGGTGCCTGCCGACGTGCATCGGCAGGCAGCGCCGGAACGCATCACCGTCTCGTCCCGTCCGATCCGCCTCGCGAGGCCTGTATCGGCCAGCGCCTCCGGCCCGCGCCGACACCCGGCCCGATGCTGCGGTGGCGGATCGCGTCCTCATAAGCATCGTCATCATCAGGAGGTATCTGTGAGCCGTCTCATTGTCGTATCGAACCGGACAGCAGACCCGGACAACGAAGCCGCCGGCGGCCTGGCCGTCGCGCTCAACGACAGCCTGCAGCAACGCGGCGGCATCTGGTTCGGCTGGAGCGGCAAGCTCGCCGAGGCCGACAGCGACCCCGGCAACCAGGAGGTGCAGATCCGCGAGTACGGCAACATGGAACTCGCCACCATCGACCTCTCGCAGCGCGACTACGACGCCTACTACCTCGGCTATTCGAACAACGTGCTCTGGCCGGTGTTCCACTACCGCCTCGATTTGGCCAACTTCGACGTGCAGTTCAGCGAGGGCTATCGCCGCGTGAATCGCCTGTTCGCGCGCAAGCTGACGCCGCTGCTCAAGCCCGACGACGTGATCTGGGTGCACGACTACCACCTGATCCCGCTGGCCACCGAGCTGCGCGCCCAGGGCTGCCGCAACCGGATTGGCTTCTTCCTGCACATCCCCGTGCCACCGCCGCAGATCATGGCTGCGATCCCCGAGCACGAATGGCTGATGCGCTCGCTGTTCGCCTACGATCTGGTGGGCTTTCAGGCCCATACCGACGTCACCCACTTCGTGCGCTACGCGGAGGCCGAGGCCGACGCGCAATTCATCGACGGCGAGCGGCTGCGCGCGTTCGACCGCACCATCCGGGTGGGCACCTTCCCGATCGGCATCGACGTGGACGGCTTCGCTCAGATGGCCAGCGACGACGACGGCCTCAATATCTACGAACAGATGCGCGACGAGTATTCGCGCCGCAAGCTGCTGCTCGGCGTGGACCGCCTCGATTACTCGAAAGGGCTGCCGCAGCGCGTGCAGGCCTTCCGCGAGATGCTCGACCGCTACTCGGAGATGCGCCAGAGCGCGACGCTGATCCAGATCGCCGCGCCGAGCCGCGAGGACGTCGATGCCTACGACCACCTGCGCCAGGAGATGGATACGCTGTGCGGCTCGCTCAACGGCGACTACGGCGAACTCGACTGGATGCCGGTGCGCTACATCCACCGCAACCTCGACCGCAGCTCGCTGCCGGGCCTGTACCGCGCGAGCCGGGTCGCGCTGGTCACGCCGCTGCGCGACGGCATGAACCTGGTGGCCAAGGAATTCATCGCCGCGCAGGACGGCAGGGACCCCGGCGTGCTGGTGCTGTCGCGCTTCGCCGGTGCCGCTGAGCAGCTGACCGACGCGCTGCTGGTCAACCCTTACGACATACAGGGCACCGCGCGCGCGATCCAGGCGGCCCTGACCATGCCGCTCGAGGAACGCGTGCGGTGCCACACGGCGCTGCTCGCCGAGATCCGCAAGCACGACGTGCACTGGTGGAGCACCGGCTTCCTGGGCGCGCTCGACGACGCGCCGATCCCGCCAACGCGCCGGCCGGCCGGGCTGGTCTGAGGATCCGTTGAAGCCGGGGCGACGCCGAGCGTTACGCTCCCGGCTCGTTACGGCAGCTTGCCTGGCGTTACGTAGCACGCCGCGGAACATCGGGCGAATTGCGTTAAAACAATTTCCGCCAGAATTCGTTGATTGCGCCGATTATATCCGGATTGTTCGCAGGAAATTTCACTAAAATCCTCGCTCCACGCATAACGACGGTGTCCAAAAAATAGTTGAAGGTTGAAGGCGGCGGTTCCCGCAGGAATCCGAGAGAATCGGGTTGCCAAGATCAAGCTCCAGAACAGGAGAACGAGGCCCTGCGCGCCAGCTTTGCCGAGCACGAACAGTTGTGGCTTCCGATGCGCGATCTGATCCAGAACGCGCGCATCAGTGTTGACGCGCTGATGTACGACGCTGGCCGCGCGCTCGTCGAACAATTGCTGATGGTGTCTGCTCGCGAGATGGCCGGCGACAAGCACGCGGGGCGTGCCGCCGGCGACGTGCACTGGCATGGCTCGCAGCCAGGCCGAATCGTGATGGACGAACGCAAGCTGCGAGTTCAGCGGCCCCGGCTGCGGGACAAGCGCGGCAAAGAAGTGCCGATTCCCGCCTACACGCAGCTGCGCGACGACGAACGGCTCACGCAGCGCATGTACAACATCATGGTCAGCGGCGTGTCGACCCAAAAGTATGACGAGGCGTTGCCTGAAATGGCCCACACCGTCGGCATCTCGAAGAGCAGCGTCTCGCGCCAGTTCGTGAAGGCGAGCAAGAAGAAGCTTGACGGGCTGATGGAGCGTCGCTTCGAGCGATCACGAGATCCTAGCCATCTACCTGGACAGTATCATCGTCGATGGGTGCCACATCCTCACCGCGATTGGCGTCGAGAGCGACGCCCAGAAGCATTTGATGGAGCTGGTGAGCGGTTCGAGCGAGAACACCGAAGTCGTTAAGGATCTGCTGAATAGCTTGATCGAACGCGGGCTGGCGACTGACCGGGACTATCTGTTCGTGATTGATGGGTCCAAGGCGCTGCGCTCGGCGATCGAGGCAGTGTTCGGCGAAGGTGCCCACGTCCAGCGGTGCCCGGACCCACAAGATTCGCAACGTGACCGAACGGCTGGCGAAGCAGACCCGACAGCAGGTCGCCTCGGTCATGCGTGCCGCGTACAAGCTGCCGGCCGACGACGGCCTCGTTCGACTGAAGGCCCAGGCGGCATGGTTGAAGATCGACCATCCGGACGCGGCGGCCTCGCTGCTTGAAGGGCTTGAGGAAACGTTCACGGTCAACCGCCTGGACCTGACGCCGCGGCTGATCTGCAGCCTGGCGACGACGGAACCTGATCGAGAATCCGAACGGCGCGGTGCGCCGCGTCAGCGGCCGGGTCGACCGCTATCGCGATGTCGACATGGCGATGCGATGGGCGGCCACTGGCTTCCTGGAAGCTGAGAAGCGATTCCGTAAGCTCGGCGGTGCCGACGAACCTCTGGATGCTCGCCGTTGCCTTGCATCGTCCGACCGATAAACGCGTTGACCATGACTTGAAGTCCGCCTAATTTACGAAACCCTGCCGCCCCAACCTTCAACTACGAATAGGACGCCGCCCGCATAACGAATATGCGTGGTCCGGATTTTGTACCAGGTCCCTAGGGCTTTCGCATGAAGGCCCTTATCAGGCAAGGCGGTGAATGGACTCACGCACATTGATGTCCCACGCAGCGAGGTTAGGGATGTTCTCCAGACTGACTCTTTTCGGTCGCCGCTGTTGCTCCATGCGCGCCAGGTTCAGCGCGATCTTGCGCACGCACGCGAGATTTTTGGCTTCGGCTTTGTTGCGTGTCTGCTAGTGTTCCGTTCCGCTGATTCGAGAACAAAGTCTGTGTAGCTTTTCGAGGATGGAATCGGCGGTTGCAGTCCAGATCAAGGGCTTGCCGCTTTCGTTGTAGTGAGAAACGAATTGATCGATACGCTTGACCAGTTGTTTGACCGAGCTGAACGAGCCTCTGCGGGTCGCCTTGTCGGTGATCAAGGCAAAGAAGCGTTCAACCTGGTTGAGCCACGAGCTGTAGGTGGGCATGAAATGCATGTGCCAGCGGGGGCGGGCGGCCAGCCACGCCTTGACCTTCGGGTGCTGGTGACTGCCGTAGTTGTCCACGATGCAGGGCACGTCGAGCTCAGCGGGGACGGTCTTGTCGATTTCGCGCAAAAACGACAGGAACTCCTGATGCCGGTGGCGCGGCTTGCAGGTAGCGAGCACGGCGCCGTTGAGCACGTTCAGTGCAGCGAACAGCTTGGTTGCGCCGTGACGAACATCATCGTGCGTGACGCCTGCGACGTAGCCCATCGGCAGCACTGGTTGGGTGCGTTCAAGCGCCTGACACTGGCTCTTTTCGTCCACGCACAAGCCCAAGGCATGCTCGGGCGAGCTCAGGTACAGGCCGACCACGTCGGGAAAGCTATTGTCAAATCTGGTGTATGAGCGATCGGCGGTATGGTTAGGGCGACCAGCGGTTGCTGAGCCGGTGTGTGCTATCGATCACCGGGGTTCCTTCCTTGAAGGGAATTGCCCCTCAGAAGTTCTTCGAGCTTGTCGACGACGCGGATGCGGTGCCACGATTTCTTGGCGGACTCGATGAGCTGGAATGCCATGCCGAGGAACGTCGCGCGTGACAGGCAGTTGCGAGTGCGCGTAGTGCGATGACGCACCGTTGCGAACGTCGACTCGATCGGGTTGGTTGTTCTGACGCACTGTCCGTGTTCTGCAGGAAAGTCGTAGAACGCCAGCAGTCCGTCACGGTCCTTCGTGAGCTGTCTCGACAGCTTTCAGATATTTGGCCGAATACGTCGCGACCAACTGATCGAAAGCAACAAGGGCCTCAGCACGCGTTGCGACGTGCCAGATTGCTGAGTGCGCTGCCTTCGCCCGAGCGTGCTGCGATTTGGGCAAGGCGTTCATGCGGCGGCTCCGGTTTTTCTAGACACAGATTTGGGGTAAAACGCATCCAAACTGGAGTCTGAGATGTTGAAGAAGGTAAACTGCAGGAAGTTGCGCTGGCGAGGAAGTTGCGCTGGCGGCGTCTACGGGCGCGCTACGCGCGCCCTCCGTCGACGCCAGCGCCGCCGAATTCAAGCGCTGGTCCGTCGGGCGAAAACGCGCCGTCGTCCTGCGCTTGCTGCGCGGCGAATCGATTGACGCGGTGTCTCGTGAAGTTGGCGGCATGATCGCCGAGCTCGAACAATGGCGCGAACTCGCCCTGGCAGGCATCGCAGCCGGTCTGAAGTCGCGCCAGACCGATCCGTTGGAAGTCAAGCTCAAGGAAGCCGTGCATCGCGTCGGCGAACTGACCATGGAGGTCGAAAGGCTGCACATGGAGCGCGAGCGGCAGGAGCGCCGCCCTTTGATCGCCAGGAGCTCGTCGACATGAGCCACACGATCTCCGCGACAGGCAAACCCTTCGGATTGCAACGGGGTATGCCAGGTGCTGGACTTTCCGCGCTCCACGATCTATGCCGAGCGCGCCAGGGCGCTCAACAAGGTCACCCCACTTGCCCTTGTCCAACGTAGCCCGAAGCCCAAGGTCCCGATCACGAGCTGCTCGCAGCTGTTCGCACCGATCTGACTCGCACGCCGTTCGCCGGCGAAGGGGCGCGCAAGGTCTGGGGACGTTTGCGCATTCAGGACGACATCCGCTGTCCCGCGCTCGTGTCTCGCCGCTGATGCGCGCGAACACGGCCTGCTTTCGCCCCATCGGCAACCGCAGAAACCCCCCAATGCTCACGATGGTCGAATGACGGCTGATCGGCCTAACGAGAGGTGGGGCACCGATGGTGCCAAGGTTCAAACCGTCGATGAGGGCCTGGTCTGGATCTTCGCTGCGGTTGATCATTGAGACGCGGCGTGTGTTGGCATCCACGCCACCAAAGTGGGCGACCGCTTTGCCGCACTGGAGCCAATCAGCCAAGGGGTGCGCGAGCAGTTCGGATCGGTCGAAGCTGATGCCGGCCGCCGACTGTCCCTGCGAATGAATCACGGCTCGCAGTAAAGGTCGGACGATTTCCGCGCCCAGCTCAAGTTCTGGGGGATTACGCCGAGCTACGCCTTCGTCGCTGAGCCGCAGACCAACGGCGTCGCCGAGCGTTTCAATTGGACCATGAAGGAGCAGGCTATCCACGGTCGTCTGTTCAACAACGTTGAGGAGGTTCGTGCTGCCGCCGTCGCGTTCAAGGAACAATACAATCGCGAATGGCGTCTCGAAAAACCGGGCTTCAAGACACCCCTCGAAGCCCATCAGGCACCGCTCTTGCCACTTGCCGCCTGATCGCAAAATCGTGTCTAAACAACCCGACCCGGTACACTTCACGAGACACCGCGTCAATCGATTCGTCGCGCAGCAAGCGCAGGACGACAGCACGTTTTCGCCCGACGGACCAGCGCTTGAATTCGGCAGCGCTGGCGGCGTCTACGGCCCCGCGCTACGCGCGCCCCCCGTCACCGCCAGCGCAACTTCCTGCACGTCTACCTTCTTCAACATCTCAGACTCCAGTTTGAATGCGTTTTACCCCAAATCTGTGTCTAGAAAAACCACCGGAGCCGACGCCCTGAAAGCAATGGATAACAGCGATACGGTGACCTCCGCGAGCGACGTCGAATGCCCGCAAACGTGTCCCGCGCTTCGAACGTGCGAACCCAGCACCCGTCGCAATGCATCTAAGCGCATCAACGACGGATACTTCAACGGCCTGCTAGGCCCGGGGCTCGGCCGGTGTTCGCGCGACGCGAGGCGGCGACACTGGCAGCCTGGGTGGCCATTGCAGCGGCGGCGTTGAAGTTCGACTCGGCGATCTCGACGGCCTGCTTGGTGGCCTTCTGGACCGTTTCGTAGGTAGTGTTGGCGGCGTTGATGGCCGACTTCAGCGTGGCGACAGCCGTTTCCGAACCGGCCGGGGCGTTCTTCGCTACGTTGTCGACGAGCGCTTGGACCTTGCGGTTCTGCTCTTCATATTGCGATTCAACAACCTTAGTGAATTCGGCCTGGGTCGAGGAAGCGATGCCGTACAGGTGACGGCCGTAGGCGAGGGCTTTTTCGGCGAGCGGCTGGGGAAAGCTGGCCTGCAGGGCGAGCAGTTCTTGCGAATCCTTCACCGACAGCGCGCGCTGCAGGTTTTGCTGGCTTTCCGCGAGCGCCGACTTCACGACTTGCACGTTCAGTTCGATCAGCTTTTCGACGCTTTCGAAGGTCTTGCTGGTGAGACCAAACAGGCTCTCGAGGTTGGCTTTCTGGGCAGCGGTGACTTGCTCCGGGGTCAGCAGAGACATGGTCTGGCTCCTGATTGAAGAACGCCGGTCTGACGGCGGTCGCGTGAGTTAAGTGAGTGAGAGGCTCAACTTCAAGGCACGAACGGTATGCGATTAGTCTGGCGCAATGCGTTGGTGCACCGCAGCAACGATTCCCATTTTAGGTCGTCAGAAGCAGATGTCAAGTGTTTTTGTGCAACGCACAATTGTGCTATTGTACTTTAAAAACAATTAATTGGATCGTTCAAACTAGAATCTGCTTCCTTCCTGAGACTGTCACGCCGACGTCATCAATGTCTTGTGCATATGCGCCATATTGGGTCATATCGAAAGGGCCAGGTCGCTTGGTTGGCGCGGGTTTACCGCGGTGAAATCACGTAAGCCGAATCGGACTGTGGAACGCTTGTCATACATTCGCAAGCAATCCGTGAACCCCTCCGCCTTTTGCCGCGACGGCCGATCAGCTAACGATCCGATCTTCGGTTTACGAGCGGGCTTGCCAAGCTTCCGGGGCAGCAGCGCTTCGTAATCGTCGACCGTTTGCGCGAGCAGCAGCGCCTTGACGCATAGGAAATTGAAAGAGTCAGAGCCAGTGTGGCTGGCACGTCATGTGCAGGCGAACGGGCTAACGACGAGCCGAACTCACTACGGGGTGGCGACAACTATCCTATCGCGAATGAGACATGATTCCGCTCAAATCCGCCATTTTCCCTGTCTCGGGACGGACTGTTCTCCTTGGGATGTCAGTTCAGAATTTTCGTGCGCCGCCAGTGCCTCATGATGAGGCCGCAACTGGACCAGCGATTTTCCCCGAGTGAGATTCCCCGCATACCGCCACGGGCTGCCACACCACACACACGTCAACGGATCCACGCCGAAGCAGGAGTTAATGTCGAATCTGGTGTAGGGGGTCGGGAGGGATTTGAGAAGCCAGTGGCGGTGGCGTGAGCATGTTGCTTTCCGCAGTAACGCCTAGCAACCGGAGGCCCACCACCATAGCGGAACGTACCCAGGAAGCGTAGAGCAGTCAAGCAGCAGAAACGGCAATCAAGGGGCCGTGCGGTCTGGATAAGTTGATCCGGCAAGGCGCGCGGGAGGTTATCCATCAGGCCATCGAGGCGGAATGGGCGGCGTTGCTCGAACAGTATTCGAACGTGAAGACGCTGGACGGCCGGCGCGCGATCGTGCGCAATGGTTATCTGTCTGAGCGCGAAATCGGTCCCATTCGTAGTTGAAGGGTGGGGCGGCAGGGTTTTGTAGGTTAGGCGGACTTCAAGTCATGGTCAACGCGTTTATCGGTCAGACGATGCAAGGCAACGGCGAGCATCCAGAGGTTCGTCGGCACCGCCGAGCTTACGGAATCGCTTCTCAGCTTCCAGGAAGCCAGTGGCCGCCCATCGCATCGCCATGTCGACATCGCGATAGCGGTCGACCCGGCCGCTGACGCGGCGCACCGCGCCGTTCGGATTCTCGATCAGGTTCGTCGTCGCCAGGCTGCGGATCAGCCGCGGCTCAGGTCCAGGCGGTTGACCGTGAACGTTTCCTCAAGCCCCTCAAGCAGCGAGGCCGCTGCGTCCGGATGGTCGGTCTTCAACCATGCCGCCTGGGCCTTCAGCCGAGCGAGGCCGTCGTCG
>JAYFRX010000059.1:0-10631 GCA_040946945.1 Burkholderia sp.
GAAATGGTCATGCCCGGCGACAACGTGTCGATCACGGTGAAACTGATCGCTCCGATCGCGATGGAAGAAGGTCTGCGCTTTGCGATCCGCGAAGGTGGCCGTACCGTCGGCGCCGGCGTCGTCGCCAAGATCCTCGACTAAGCCAGTTAGTCGAGGATCGACACTTTTGGGGCGGCTCTGTCCGGTCCCATTGGTACAGGGGTATAGCTCAACTGGCAGAGCGTCGGTCTCCAAAACCGAAGGTTGGGGGTTCGATGCCCTCTGCCCCTGCCAAATCGCCACGTTCAGACGTGGCCTTTGTTTTAAGGTGTTATGGATGAATCCATCCGTCAAAACTGTAAATACCTCCGGCGATAAGCTGATGCTCGGCCTGTGCGTATTGTTGGTCTTGGTCGGATTTGCGGGCTTCTTCTTCCTTGGCGGCAAGGAGTGGTACATCCGCGGCGCTGCATTGGTAGTGGGAGTCATCGCTGGTGTCGCCATCGCCCTGATGTCGCTTCCGGGCAAGAGCTTCATCGCCTTCGCCAAGGATTCCTACCGAGAAGTGCGTAAGGTCGTATGGCCGACGCGCAAGGAAGCCACGCAAACCACGCTGGTGGTGTTCGGGTTTGTGCTGGTCATGGCACTCTTCCTTTGGCTTAGCGATAAGTCGATCGAATGGGCGATTTTCTCGGCGATTCTGGGTTGGAAATAATATGAGCGATACTCCGGCGATCCCAAGCGGGAAGCGTTGGTACGTCGTGCACGCCTACTCCGGTATGGAGAAAAGCGTGCAGCGTGCGCTTCAGGAGCGCATCGAACGTGCCGGCATGCAAGACAAGTTTGGCCAGATCCTGGTGCCGACCGAAGAAGTCGTCGAAGTCCGGGGCGGCCACAAGGCAGTGACCGAGCGTCGTTTCTTCCCCGGCTACGTGCTGGTCGAGATGGAAATGACGGATGAAACCTGGCACCTCGTGAAAAACACGGCCAAGGTGACGGGCTTCGTTGGCGGCGCACGAAATCGGCCGAGCCCGATTTCCCTGCGGGAAGTCGAAAAGATCATGTCGCAGATGCAGGAAGGCGTGGAGAAGCCGCGTCCGAAAACTCTGTTCGAAGTAGGCGAGATGGTCCGGGTCAAGGAAGGCCCATTCACCGATTTCAACGGCACGGTCGAAGAAGTCAACTACGAGAAATCGCGAGTGCGCGTGTCCGTCACCATTTTTGGGCGGGCAACACCGGTCGAACTCGAGTTCGGCCAGGTCGAGAAAGTCTGAGTTTGGATGGGCGGTCTTCGCGCTGCCCGTCCTCGCGATTACGGTCCGCATCATTGACCGTTGAGGAGCGTCAGTAGTCGCAGGACGAACGCGCGTTATCACTCACCGAACGCCAACTCGGCGTCCCAACGAGGTGTACATGGCAAAGAAGATTGTCGGCTTTATCAAGCTGCAGATTCCTGCAGGTAAAGCCAACCCGTCGCCGCCGGTCGGGCCGGCACTGGGCCAGCGCGGCCTGAATATCATGGAATTCTGCAAAGCGTTCAACGCGCAGACTCAAGGCATGGAGCCGGGCCTGCCGGTTCCGGTCGTGATCACGGCATTCGCGGACAAGAGCTTCACGTTCGTGATGAAGACGCCGCCGGCGACCGTTCTGATCAAGAAGGCAGCGAAGATCGACAAGGGCTCGAGCAAGCCCCACACCGACAAGGTCGGTTCGATCACCCGCGCTCAAGCTGAAGAAATCGCGAAGACCAAGATGCCTGACCTCACGGCAGCGGATCTGGACACGGCAGTTCGTACCATCGCGGGCAGCGCACGCTCGATGGGCATCACTGTGGAGGGCGTGTAAATGGCCAAGATCTCGAAGCGCTGTCAGGCATTTGCCGCTAAGGTCGACCGTCAGAAGCTGTACGCGATCGAAGCCGCACTGGCACTTGTGAAGGAATGCGCGAGCGCGAAGTTCGACGAGTCGATCGACGTTGCGGTCCAGCTCGGCATCGACGCGAAGAAATCGGATCAAGTGGTCCGTGGTTCGGTCGTGCTGCCGGCAGGTACCGGCAAGTCGGTCCGCGTCGCCGTGTTCGCCCAAGGTGACAAGGCCGAGCAGGCTCGTGCAGCCGGCGCGGAAATCGTCGGCATGGAAGACCTGGCCGAGCAGATCAAGGCCGGTCAAATGGATTTCGATATCGTGATCGCTTCGCCGGACACGATGCGTATCGTCGGTACGCTGGGCCAGATCCTCGGCCCACGCGGCCTGATGCCCAACCCTAAGGTCGGCACGGTTACGCCGGACGTCGCCACCGCGGTCAAGAACGCGAAGGCTGGTCAGGTCCAGTTCCGTGTGGACAAGGCCGGTATCATCCACGCCACGATCGGCCGTGCATCGTTCGAGCCGACCGCGCTGCGCACTAACCTGTTGGTGCTGATCGAAGCGCTGCAGAAGGCCAAGCCGGCAACCAGCAAGGGTGTGTACCTGCGCAAGGTGGCGCTGTCGAGCACGATGGGCATCGGCGTTCGCGTCGACCAAGCGTCGCTGGCCGCACAGTAATCGGCGTATTTGGACGGTCTCGCTGCGGCGAGACCGTCCAACCAGGGCTTTGGGCAGGTTGCCCGGCGCGCAAGCGCCAAAGGTGACCGGTTATCAAAGACCGTTGGTGGGAGGCAGCAGGCAGGTACTCCCTTAATGCAGGCCAACGCAGATGGCGAACCCGCACAAGTTTTGAAGTGGCGAAGCCGGTGGTGCGGAGCGATCCGGACCGGCGGCGGAAATACTCCTGATGACTCGGACGCCGTTGTTGAACGAGATACGAGAGGCTCCCGCCGATCGTATCGTTTCTGGAGGCTAACCGTGCCGCTTAATAGAGAAGACAAGCAAGCCGTCGTCGCTGAGGTTTTCGCGCAAGTCGCGAAGGCCAAAACCGTTCTGCTGGCTGAGTATCGTGGCATTGCGGTTGGCGATCTGACCAAGCTGCGCGCGCAAGCGCGTGAAAAGCAAGTGTACCTGCGCGTGTTGAAGAACACCCTGGCACGTCGCGCAGTTGAAGGTACGCCGTTTGCTCCGCTGGCAGATCAGATGACCGGCCCGCTGATCTACGGCATCTCGGAAGATGCGATTGTTGCCGCGAAGGTCGTGAACAACTTTGTGAAGAGCAATGACAAGCTGATCATCAAGGCGGGTTCGTTCGATGGCAAGGTGATGGACAAGGCTGGCGTGCAAGCGCTGGCAAGCATCCCGAGCCGCGAAGAACTGCTCTCGAAGCTGCTGTTCGTCATGCAGGCCCCTGTTTCCGGTTTCGCGCGCGCCCTGGCCGCGCTGGCCGAGAAAAAGCAGGCCGAAGTTGCATAACGTCGGCATCACAGATCGCTGGCTGTACCCGCTTGAATTTAGGAGTATTTCACATGGCAATCGCAAAAGAAGACATCCTGGCAGCAGTCGAAGGCATGACTGTTCTGGAACTGAACGAGCTGGTCAAGGCGTTCGAAGAAAAATTCGGCGTGTCGGCAGCTGCAGTGGCAGTCGCTGGCCCGGCAGGCAGCAACGCAGCTGCGGCGGCCGAAGAGAAGACCGAATTCACGGTCGTCCTGGCCGAAATTGGCAGCAACAAGGTTTCCGTCATCAAGGCAGTTCGCGAACTGACGGGCCTGGGCCTGAAGGAAGCGAAGGATCTCGTCGACGGCGCACCGAAGCCCGTCAAGGAAGGCGTCGACAAGGCTGCCGCCGACGAAGTGAAGAAGAAGCTGGAAGAAACCGGCGCAAAGGTCGAAATCAAGTAAGCTTCGACGAGCTGCGCGAAGGCTGGCGGTTTTATACCGCCGGCCTTTTTGTGCTTTGTGGAGACGCTGTTTTGACACTCAATTCGTGTGTCGAAATGGATAACCCAAAAAGCCCAAGAAAACCGCCCTAGGTGCATCGCGATGCGTGCAAATGGCGATTCTTTTTGTCTTCTGAAGCGACTGCAGAAGGCAAGTTTGGTCGGGTAGCGGGCAACACAGGCATCCGCTGCCGTCAGCCAGCGGTTGGTAGCGGCCAACCACCAAGCTTCTCGGCTCGAGCCACCGCACGGCTATCGGGTCTCAGTCGGTGAACACTCGGGTTTGACACGTCCAGGTATCCCGCCTCGATAGCGTCCGCCGTGATTCGGAGATCGTATGCAATATTCCTTCACCGAGAAGAAGCGTATTCGCAAGAGTTTCGCGAAGCGCTCCATCGTTCACCAAGTTCCTTTCCTTCTAGCTACTCAGCTTGAATCATTCAGTACGTTTCTGCAAGCTGAAGTGTCTGCAGCACAACGCAAATCCGAAGGCCTGCAAGCCGCCTTCACCTCTGTTTTTCCGGTCGTTTCGCACAATGGCTTCGCGCGTCTCGAGTTCGTGAGCTATGCCCTGTCGTCGCCGCCATTCAACATCAAGGAATGCCAGCAGCGCGGCCTGACCTATTGCTCGGCACTGCGCGCCAAGGTGCGCCTGGTGTTGCTCGACAAGGAATCGCCAAGCAAGCCGGCGGTCAAGGAAGTGAAGGAGCAGGAAGTGTACATGGGCGAAATTCCGCTCATGACGCTGACCGGCTCGTTCGTCATCAACGGTACCGAGCGCGTGATCGTGTCGCAGCTCCACCGTTCCCCGGGCGTGTTCTTCGAACACGACAAAGGCAAGACCCACAGCTCGGGCAAGCTGCTGTTCTCGGCGCGGATCATTCCCTACCGCGGCTCGTGGCTCGACTTCGAATTCGACCCGAAGGACATCCTGTACTTCCGCGTCGACCGTCGCCGCAAGATGCCGGTGTCGATCCTGCTGAAGGCGATCGGCCTCACGCCGGAACAGATTCTCGCGAACTTCTTCGTGTTCGACAACTTCCTGCTGATGGACGAAGGCGCGCAGATGGAGTTCGTGCCGGAGCGCCTGCGTGGCGAAGTCGCGCGTTTCGACATCAGCGATCGCGACGGCAAAGTTATCGTCCAGAAGGACAAGCGGATCAATGTCAAGCACATCCGTGACCTCGAAGCCGCGCAGACCAAGTTCATCTCGGTACCGGAAGACTACCTGGTCGGCCGCGTGCTGGCGAAGAACGTGGTCGACGGCGATACCGGCGAAGTGCTCGCGAACGCGAACGACGAGATCACCGAGAGTGTGCTGGACAAGCTGCGCGACGCGAAGATCAAGGAAATCCAGACGATTTACACGAACGATCTGGACCAGGGTCCGTACGTCTCGTCGACGCTGCGCGTCGACGAGACGGCCGACAAGACGGCCGCGCGCATCGCGATCTACCGCATGATGCGTCCGGGAGAGCCGCCGACGGAAGAAGCCGTCGAGGCGCTGTTCAACCGTCTGTTCTACAGCGAAGACGCCTACGACCTGTCGAAGGTGGGCCGCATGAAGTTCAACCGCCGCGTCGGCCGTGACGAAATCGTCGGCCCGATGACGCTGCTGGACGACGACATCCTCGCGACCATCAAGATCCTGGTCGATCTGCGCAACGGCAAGGGCGAAGTGGACGACATCGACCACCTCGGCAACCGTCGCGTGCGTTGCGTCGGCGAACTGGCAGAGAACCAGTTCCGCGCCGGCCTGGTGCGTGTCGAACGCGCGGTCAAGGAACGCCTCGGCCAGGCCGAGAGCGAAAACCTGATGCCGCACGACCTGATCAACTCGAAGCCAATCTCCTCGGCGATCCGCGAGTTCTTCGGTTCGTCGCAGCTGTCGCAGTTCATGGACCAGACCAACCCGCTGTCGGAAATCACGCACAAGCGCCGTGTTTCCGCACTGGGCCCGGGCGGCCTGACGCGCGAGCGCGCTGGCTTCGAAGTCCGCGACGTACACCCGACCCACTATGGTCGCGTGTGCCCGATCGAAACGCCGGAAGGTCCGAACATCGGCCTGATCAATTCGCTGGCGCTGTACGCGTACCTGAACGAATACGGCTTCCTCGAGACGCCGTATCGCAAGGTCACGGACAGCAAGGTGACCGACCAGATCGATTACCTGTCGGCGATCGAGGAAGGCCGCTACGTGATCGCCCAGGCGAACGCCTCGGTGGACGAAAACACGGGCGAGCTGACCGACGAACTGGTGTCGGCGCGCGAAGCGGGTGAAACCATGATGGTCACGCCGGACCGTATCCAGTACATGGACGTAGCGCCGTCGCAGATCGTCTCGGTGGCCGCATCGCTGATTCCGTTCCTCGAGCACGATGACGCGAACCGTGCACTGATGGGCTCGAACATGCAGCGCCAGGCCGTGCCTTGCCTGCGTCCGGAAAAGCCGGTGGTCGGCACGGGCATCGAGCGTACCTGCGCGGTCGACTCGGGCACCACGGTGCAAGCCTATCGCGGCGGTGTGGTCGACTATGTCGACGCGGGCCGTATCGTGATTCGCGTGAACGACGACGAAGCGGTGGCGGGTGAGGTCGGTGTCGATATCTACAACCTCATCAAGTACACGCGTTCGAACCAGAACACGAACATTAACCAGCGTCCGATCGTGAAGATGGGCGACAGGGTCGCGCGCGGTGACGTGCTGGCCGACGGCGCCTCGACGGACCTGGGCGAGCTCGCGCTCGGCCAGAACATGCTGATCGCGTTCATGCCGTGGAACGGCTACAACTTCGAGGATTCGATTCTGATCTCGGAGAACGTGGTCGCGGACGATCGCTACACGTCGATCCACATCGAAGAGCTGAACGTGGTTGCTCGCGACACCAAGCTCGGGCCGGAAGAAATCACGCGCGACATCTCGAACCTGGCGGAAGTCCAGCTCGGCCGTCTCGACGAATCGGGCATCGTCTACATTGGTGCCGAGGTCGAAGCTGGCGACGTGCTGGTCGGCAAGGTCACCCCGAAGGGCGAGACCCAGCTGACGCCGGAAGAGAAGCTGCTGCGCGCGATCTTCGGCGAGAAGGCCTCGGACGTGAAGGATACGTCGCTGCGCGTGCCATCGGGCATGAGCGGCACGGTGATCGACGTGCAGGTGTTCACGCGCGAAGGCATCGTGCGTGACAAGCGCGCGCAACAGATCATTGACGACGAACTGAAGCGCTATCGCCTCGACCTGAACGACCAGCTGCGTATCGTGGAAGGCGATGCCTTCCAGCGTCTGGCGCGCATGCTCGACGGCAAGGTCGCCAACGGCGGCCCGAAGAAGCTGGCCAAGGGCACCAAGATCGACCAGGCCTACCTGTCGGATCTGGACCACTACCACTGGTTCGACATCCGCCTGGCGGACGAGGAAGCGGCCGCCCAGCTCGAAGCGATCAAGAACTCGATCGAAGAGAGGCGTCACCAGTTCGACCTGGCCTTCGAAGAGAAGCGCAAGAAGCTCACGCAAGGGGATGAATTGTCGCCGGGCGTGCTGAAGATGGTCAAGGTCTACCTGGCGGTTAAGCGTCGCCTGCAGCCTGGCGACAAAATGGCGGGCCGTCACGGCAACAAGGGCGTGGTCTCGAAGATCGTGCCGGTGGAAGACATGCCGTACATGGCCGACGGCCGTCCGGCCGACGTCGTGCTGAACCCCCTCGGCGTGCCGTCACGAATGAACGTGGGCCAGGTGCTCGAAGTCCACCTCGGCTGGGCCGCGAAGGGCCTCGGCTGGCGGATCGGCGAGATGCTGGCGCGTCAGGCGAAGATCGAGGAACTGTGCGTGTTCCTGACCAAGATCTACAACGAGTCGGGTCGCGCGGAAGATCTCAAGAGCTTCAGCGACGACGAAATCCTCGAACTCGCGAAGAACCTGCGCGAAGGCGTTCCGTTCGCCACGCCGGTGTTCGACGGCGCGACCGAAGAGGAAATGTCGAAGATGCTCGACCTGGCGTTCCCGGACGACATCGCCCAGCAGCTTGGCATGACGCCGTCGAAGAACCAGGTGCGCCTGTACGACGGCCGCACAGGTGAGGCATTCGAGCGGACCGTGACGGTCGGCTACATGCACTACCTGAAGCTGCACCACTTGGTCGACGACAAGATGCACGCGCGTTCGACCGGCCCGTACTCGCTCGTCACGCAACAGCCGCTGGGCGGCAAGGCGCAGTTCGGTGGCCAGCGTTTTGGGGAAATGGAAGTATGGGCGCTCGAGGCCTACGGCGCATCCTATGTGCTGCAGGAAATGCTGACGGTGAAGTCGGACGACGTGAACGGCCGGACGAAGGTGTACGAAAACCTTGTCAAGGGCGACCACGTGATTGACGCGGGCATGCCGGAATCCTTCAACGTGCTGGTGAAGGAAATCCGCTCGCTCGGTATCGACATCGACCTCGATCGCAACTAATCGGACTACGGAGAGAAAGCAATGAAAGCTCTGCTCGATCTATTCAAGCAAGTCCAACACGAAGAAGTCTTCGACGCGATCAAGATCAGTCTGGCCTCGCCGGACACGATCCGCTCCTGGTCGTTCGGCGCAGTCAAGAAGCCGGAAACCATCAACTACCGCACCTTCAAACCGGAGCGGGATGGTCTGTTCTGCGCGAAGATCTTCGGGCCGATCCGAGACTACGAGTGCCTGTGCGGCAAGTACAAGCGCCTTAAGCATCGCGGCGTAATCTGCGAGAAGTGCGGCGTCGAAGTGACGCTCGCCAAGGTGCGCCGGGAGCGCATGGGCCACATCGAGTTGGCCTCGCCGGTCGCCCACATCTGGTTCCTGAAGTCGCTGCCGTCGCGTCTGGGCATGGTGCTCGACATGACGCTGCGTGACATCGAACGCGTGCTGTACTTCGAAGCCTACGTAGTGATCGAACCGGGCATGACGCCGCTGAAGGCGCGGCAGATCATGACCGAGGAGGATTACTACAACAAGGTCGAGGAATACGGTGACGAATTTCGGGCTGAGATGGGCGCGGAAGGCGTTCGCGAGCTGCTGCGCGCGATCAATATCCACGAACAGGTCGAGACGCTACGCACAGAACTCAAGAACACCGGCTCCGAAGCAAAAATCAAGAAGTACGCGAAGCGCTTGAAGGTCCTCGAGGCATTCCAGCGCTCGGGCATCAAGCCCGAGTGGATGATTCTCGAAGTCCTACCGGTGCTGCCGCCGGAACTGCGTCCGCTGGTGCCGCTCGACGGCGGCCGTTTCGCGACCTCGGATCTGAACGACCTGTATCGCCGCGTCATCAACCGGAACAACCGTCTGAGGCGTCTGCTCGAGCTGAAGGCACCGGAGATCATCGTGCGCAACGAAAAGCGCATGCTGCAAGAAGCGGTCGATTCGCTGCTCGACAACGGTCGTCGCGGCAAGGCGATGACGGGCGCCAACAAGCGTCCGCTCAAGTCGCTGGCCGACATGATCAAGGGCAAGGGCGGTCGTTTCCGCCAGAACCTGCTGGGCAAGCGCGTCGACTACTCTGGCCGTTCGGTCATCGTGGTGGGCCCGACGCTGAAGCTGCACCAGTGCGGCCTGCCCAAGCTGATGGCGCTTGAGCTGTTCAAGCCCTTCATCTTCCACAAGCTGGAAGTGATGGGCGTGGCCACCACCATCAAGGCCGCGAAAAAGGAAGTCGAGAACCAGACGCCGGTGGTGTGGGACATCCTCGAAGAGGTGATCCGGGAGCACCCGGTGATGCTCAACCGTGCGCCGACGCTGCACCGCCTGGGCATCCAGGCATTCGAGCCGGTGCTAATCGAAGGCAAGGCGATCCAGCTGCACCCGCTGGTCTGCGCGGCGTTCAACGCCGACTTCGACGGTGACCAGATGGCCGTCCACGTGCCGCTGTCGCTGGAAGCGCAGATGGAAGCGCGCACGCTGATGCTGGCCTCGAACAACGTGCTGTTCCCGGCCAACGGCGATCCGTCGATCGTGCCGTCGCAGGATATCGTGCTCGGCCTGTACTACGCGACGCGCGAAGCCGTCAACAGCAAGGGCGAGGGCATGTCCTTCACGGGCGTGTCGGAAGTCCTGCGTGCGTACGAGAACAAGGCAGTCGAGCTGGCCTCGCGCGTCAACGTGCGGATCACCGAAATGGTCCACAACGAAGACAAGTCGGAAGGCGCGCCGCAGTTCATGCCGAAGATCTCTCTGTACGCGACCACCGTTGGGCGCGCGATCCTGTCGGAAATCCTGCCTGCCGGCCTGCCGTTCTCGGTGCTGAACAAGCCGCTGAAGAAGAAGGAAATCTCGCGCCTGATCAACACCGCGTTCCGCCAGTGCGGTCTGCGCGCGACCGTGGTGTTTGCCGACCAGCTTATGCAGTCGGGCTTCCGTCTCGCAACGCGCGCCGGTATTTCGATCTGCGTGGACGACATGCTGGTGCCGACGCAGAAGGAAACCATCGTCGGCGATGCCGCGAAGAAGGTGAAGGAATACGACCGCCAGTACATGTCGGGTCTCGTCACCGCCCAGGAACGCTACAACAACGTGGTCGACATCTGGTCGGCGACGTCGGAAGGGGTCGGCAAGGCGATGATGGAGCAACTCTCGACGGAGCCGGTGGTCGATCGCGACGGCAAGGAAACGCGCCAGGAATCGTTCAACTCGATCTACATGATGGCCGACTCGGGCGCGCGGGGTTCCGCGGTCCAGATTCGTCAGCTGGCCGGGATGCGCGGCCTGATGGCGAAGCCGGACGGCTCGATTATCGAGACGCCAATCACGGCGAACTTCCGCGAAGGCCTGAACGTGTTGCAGTACTTCATCTCGACCCACGGTGCACGTAAGGGTCTGGCTGATACGGCG
>JAYFRX010000060.1:0-10601 GCA_040946945.1 Burkholderia sp.
GCCTCGGGCTTCCTTCGGATTCGCAGTCGCCCGCGACACCCTTGCCTCTGGCTAACACTTCCCCTTGCTGGGCGTGTAGAGGACTTTCACCTCCAAGTGAGTGCGCCCTGCCGGGCGCACGAAAAAAAATGCCTGTATCAGCGGACTGACACAGGCATTTTCGGGAGGCGAACGTTGCCCGCTCACTTACTTACGCAGACCCAGCTTCCCGATCAGAGCGCGATAGCGGTCGGCATCCTTGCCCTTCAGGTAGTCGAGCAGCTTGCGGCGGCGGCTCACCATGCGCAGCAGGCCGCGGCGGCTGTGGTGATCCTTCGCGTGGGTCTTGAAGTGACCCGTCAATTCGACGATACGCGCGGTCAGCAGCGCGACCTGGACTTCGGGTGAACCTGTATCGTTGGCGCCACGCGCGAACTGAGCAACAACATCCGACTTCTTGATATCTGCAACCGACATGTGATTTCCTTTCTAGCCAACAGGCGGACACGGAAGAATGGCCGTGCCGTGAAGGCTGCCATGATTGACAACCTACCACCATTGTAGCACAAGTCCCGTGCCCGGCCACTCCTTCCCCATGTACCGGATCCGGTTGTTTAGACACGATTTTGCGATCAGGCGGCAAGTGGCAAGAGCGCTGCCTGACGGGCTTCGAGGGGGGACTTGAAGCCCAGGTTTCCGAGACGCCATTCGCGATTGTATCGATCCTTGAGCGCGACGGCGGCGGCACGAACTTCTTCAACGTGGTTGAACAGCCGTCCGTGGATGGCTTGCTCCTTCATGGTCCGATTGAAACGCTCGGCGACGCCGTTGGTCTGCGGCTCAGCGACGAAGGCCTAGCTCGGCGTAATCCCCCAAAACTTGAGCTGGGCGCGGAAATCGTCCGACCTTTACTGCGAGCCGTGCTCCATTCGCAGGGACAGTCGGCGGCCGGCATCAGCTTCGACCGATCCGAACTGCTCGCGCACCCCTTGGCTGATTGGCTCCAGTGCGGCAAAGCGGTCGCCCACTTTGGTGACGTGGATGCCAACACACGCCGCGTCTCAATGATCAACCGCAGCGAAGATCCAAACCAGGCCCTCATCGACGATTTGAACCTTGGCGCCATCGGCGCCCCACATCTCGTTAGGCCGATCAGTCGTCATTCGACCATCGTGAGCATTGGGCGGTTTCTGCGGTTGCCGATGGAGCGAAAGCAGGCCGTGTTCGCGCATCAGCGGCGAGACACGGGCGCGGGACACGCGGATGTCGTCCTGAATGCGCAAGCGTGCCCAGACCTTGCGCGCCCTTTCGCCGACGAACGGCGTGCCAGTCAGATCGGCGCGAACAGCTGCGAGCCGCTTGTGATCGGGCGCCTTGGGCCTTGGGCTTTAGGCCACGTCGGACAGGGGCAAAGTGGGGTGACCTTGTTGAGCGCCCTAGCGCGCTCGGCATAGATCGTGGAGCGCGGAAAGTCGAGCACCTGGCATACCCGTTGCAATCCGAAGGGTTTGCCTGTCGCGGAGATCGTGTGGCTCATGTCGACGAGCTCCGAATAATCAAAGGGCGGCGCTCCTGCCGCTCGCGCTCCATGCGCAGCATTTCGACCTCCATGGTCAGTTCGCCGACGCGATGCACGGCTTCCTTGAGCTTAACTTGCAACGGATCGGTCTGGCGCGACTTCAGACCGGCTTCGATGCCTGCCAGGGCGAGTTCGCGCCATTCTTCGAGCCCGGCGATCGTGACGCCAACTTCGCGAGACACCGGGTCAATCGATTCGCCGCGCAGCAAGCCCAGGACGACAGCGCGTTTGCGCCCGGACGGACCAGCGCTTGAATTCGGCGGCGCTGGCGGCGTCTACGGCCGCGCTACGCGCGCCCTCTCCGTCGCCGCCAGCGCAACTTCCTGCACGTCTACCTTCTTCAACATCTCAGACTCCAGTTTGGATGCGTTTTACCCCAAATCTGTGTCTAGAAAAACCGGAGCCGCCGCAGGTCGAATGACGACTAATCGGCCTAACGAGAGGTGGGGCGCCGATGGCGCCAAGATTCAAACCATCGATGAGGGCCTGGTCTGGATCTTCGCTGCGGTTGATCATTGAGACGCGGCGTGTGTTGGCATCCACGTCACCAAAGTGGGCGACCGCTTTGCCGCACTGGAGCCAATCAGCCAAGGGGTGCGCGAGCAGTTCGGATCGGTCGACGCTGATGTCGGCCGCGGACTGTCCCTGCGAATGAATCACGGCTCGCAGTACAGGTCGGACGATTTCCGCGCCCAGCTCAAGTTCTGGGGGATTACGCCGAGCTACGCCTTCGTCGCTGAGCCACAGATCAACGGCGTCGCCGAGCGTTTCAATTGGACCATGAAGGAGCAAGCCATCCACGGACGGCTGTTCAACAACGTTGAAGAAGTTCGTGCTGCCGCCGTCGCGTTCAAGGGCCGATACAATCGCGAATGGCGTCTCGAAAAACTGGGCTTCAAGACACCCCTTGAAGCCCGTCAGGCAAAGCTCTTGACACTTGCCGCCTGATCGCAAAATCGTGTCTAAACAACTGGCTCTGGTATAAGCGCTGTTCGCTTCTTTCGTAGACTTTTTCTCTCGTGGACTTTTTTCATAGTGGTCGGTTCCGGCTCCCGCCGAGTTCGCTGATTGTGCTTCTGACACGCAGCATTTTCAGCTAAACCGCCACCGCCTTCTCAAAATTCCGTCTGCCCGCCGTACACCACTTTCGACAATAGCTCATGAAAATTCTCGGGCACCTGCTGCGCGTAGCGCAGGTACTCGGCCACCGAGAGCGGCGAAAGAAGGAGCTCGATGCTGACGCTCTTGAGCAGCAGATGCGCGCCATAGGCCTCGAGGCCGCCGCGCGCGAGCTTCTGCGCAGAGAGTAGTCCTCGCTGTAGACGATGCCGTTCCAGCCCGGGAACGACCAGGTCGAGGTGCCGAGGTGGACGCCGGGCGAGGCGCTCGCCGTGGCGGCAGCGTCCGTCGTGCGAGGCGGATGCCGGCAGTTCCTCGTCGCCGAACAGCGAGCTCATGGCCGGTACCTGGCTCGAATCGGCGGGGCCGGGGTGTGCTGGAAAATCGTCCTGTCGAGCTGCGGTTTCCGTGTCTGCATCGTCTGCATCAGGGGAAGCCGGAGCGGGAGTGGAAGCGGGATCGTCGGCCGGGCGCGGTCCCACGCCGGCGGGCGGCTGGCCAGCATCGGGCAAGGGCGCGCCGAACAGGTCGAACTGTCGGGCCTCGAGCGGCAGCGCGTCATCCTGCGTCGTGGTTCGGGCGGAATCGCGCCGCGTGGCTGCCTTCACCCCCATGCATGGCCGTTCGCTTGAGGCTCTGCCGTCAGCGCGGCAGCGGGTTCTCGTACATGTAGCGCCGCGACCAGGGCAGCGTTTTCACGCTGCGGCCGGCCTTGCGGCAGACGAGCTGGTAGATCGACACGTCGTCGTTCTCGAAGGCATAGGCGCAGCCCGCAAGGTAGACGCGCCAGATGCGGAACTTCTCGTCGTCGACAAGCTGGCGGGCCTGGTCGGCCTTCGCCTCGAAGTTCTTGGTCCAGATGTCGAGCGTGCGCGCATAGTGCCGACGCAGGCTCTCGGCGTCAACCACCTCCAGGCCGCCGCGCTGCGCCGCCTCGATCGTCAGGCTCACGTGCGGCAGCTCGCCGTCCGGGAACACGTAGCGATCGATGAATTCGCCGCCGCCCAGTGAGGTCTCGCCGCTGTCCGCGTCCGAGGAGGTGATGCCGTGGTTCATGGCAACGCCGTCGTCGGCCAGCAGCTCGCGCACCTTGGTGAAGTAGCCCGGCAGGTTCTTGCGGCCGACGTGCTCGAACATGCCGACACTGGTGATGCGGGCGAACTGGCCTTCCACGTCGCGGTAGTCCTGCAGGCGGATCTCGATCTGCTGCTCGAGGCCCGCCTTGCGCACGCGCTCGGTGGCGAGGTCGAACTGGTTTTGCGAGAGCGTCACGCCCACGCAGTGGGTGCCGAACTTCTGCGCCGCGCGCATTACTAGCGCGCCCCAGCCGCAGCCGATGTCGAGCAGGCGCTGGCCCGGCTGCAGCTGGATCTTGGTCAGGATGTGGTCGATCTTCTTGATCTGGGCGGTGGCCAGGTCCTCGTCGCCGGTCTCGAAGTAGGCGCAGGAATAGACCATGTTCTCGTCCAGCCACAGCCGGTAGAAATCGTTCGAGACGTCGTAGTGATACTGGATCGCCTTCTTGTCCGAATTCTTGGTGTGGGTGAAGTAGCGCGTGACGCGCGCCAGCTTGCTCGCATTAGTGACGGTGCTGCGCGCCAGCGAGTAGCCGATGTTGATGATGTCGGGCAGGCACCCCTCGATGTCGATCTTGCCTTTCACATAGGCCTCGCCGAGATTGTCGAGGCTCGGGTCGAACAAGAGCGGTAGTGCCGAGGCGTTGTTGACCTTCAGCGTCACCGCCGGCGCGCTGAAGTTGCCGAAATCGTGCTGGTCTCCATTCCACAGGACGAGGCGCGCCGGAAGATTCGCTGTTTCCCGTACTTCGTCTGCCCACTGTGCCAGCTTCTTTTCCCAGAACATGAGAATTCTCCGTTGTCCGTTGAAACGAATACAGCCAAGTCTTCGTACTGACTGACCCGCCGCGTCGAGGCGGCGGGCCGACATGCAAATCGAAACACGAGCTGCTCCGTGGTCAGGTCACGCGGCGCGAGTCAGGTCAGGGCGAGAACCGCTCGATGGTCCAGGCACCGGCCCCGGCCGAGTCGCGCAGGTAGCGCAGGCGGTCGTGCAGCCGGGAGGGCCGCCCCTGCCAGAACTCGATCGCCTCCGGTACCAGCCGGTAGCCACCCCAGTGCGGCGGACGCGGCGGGTTCTCGCCATAGCGCGCGCCGAAGTCACGTTCGCGCGCCTCCAGCACCTCGCGATTGGCGATCACCGAGCTCTGCTCCGAGGCCCAGGCACCGATGCGCGAGCCTACCGGGCGCGAGGCGAAATAGCTGTCGGATTCGGCGGCGCTGGTCTTCTCGATGCGGCCTTCGATGCGCACCTGGCGTTCGAGCTCGATCCAGTAGAACAGCAGGGCGGCATTCGGGTTGTGCGCGATCTCGCGGCCCTTGCGGCTCTCGTAGTTGGTAAAGAACACGAAGCCGCGCTCGTCTACGCCCTTGATCAGCACGATGCGCGCCGAGGGGCGGCCGTCGGCGTCGACGGTGGCCAGCGTCATGGTGTTCGGTTCGGGCAGATGCGCGTCGAGCGCTTCCTTGAACCATTTGTCGAATTGACGGATGGGATCGGGCGCGACGTCGGCCTTGTCGAGCGAGGCGCGCGAGTAGTTGATACGGAGATCGGCGAGAGAGGTCATTTCTTATGCAAACGCTTCAATCTGGGGCCCAGTATAGCCAAGGAAATAAAATCCTGCGTTGTGGTGTCGCGGCCGACCGGCATGGCGACGATCAGGCAAAATAGGCCCTTCGCGGCCGTTCAGCTTTCATTGTTATTACCTACGCATGTCCCGCACCGACGCCGTCGCAACGCCTCACGATCTTACCCCGAGCCTATCGAATCAGTTTGACGCAGCCGACCGCGCGCGGCGCTTCAGCGGGGTGGCGCGCCTGTACGGCCCGGCCGCGCTGGCGGCCTTCGAGCGCGCCCACGTGGTGGTGATCGGCATCGGCGGGGTGGGCTCGTGGAGCGTCGAGGCGCTGGCGCGCAGCGCGATCGGGCAGCTCACGCTGATCGATCTCGACAATGTCGCCGAGAGCAATACCAACCGGCAGCTGCACGCGCTCGACGGCAACTACGGCAAGGCCAAGGTCGAGGCGATGGCCGAGCGCATTGCGCTGATCGATCCGGCCTGCCGCGTGCATTGTGTGGAGGAGCTCGCCGAGCCCGACAATTTCGAGACTCTGCTCGGCAGCGGTTTCGATTTCGTGATCGATGCGATCGACAGTGTGCGCACCAAGGTCGCCCTGATCGCCTGGTGCGTGGAACGCGGCATCCCGCTGGTGACGGTGGGCGGCGCGGGCGGCCAGCTCGACCCGACGCGCATCCGCATCGACGACCTGGCGCTGACGATCCAGGATCCGCTGCTCTCCAAGGTTCGCGCGCAGCTGCGCAAGCAGCACGGCTTCCCGCGCGGGCCGAAGGCGAAGTTCAAGATCAGCGCCGTGTACTCGGACGAGCCGCTGATCTACCCCGAGGCCGCCGCCTGCGAGATCGACGACGAGGCCGAGGCCGGCTCCGCCTCGGGCGGCCCGGCCGGGCTCAACTGCACGGGTTTCGGCTCTAGCGTGTGCGTGACGGCGAGCTTCGGTTTTTCGGCAGCCGCGCATGCGCTGAAGACGATCGCTGCGCGAGGCTGAACGTCCGCCTCGCGCATTCCACGTTTTGTAGGCCATCCAAAAGATTGTGTCCGGGAGCGCGGCGAATCGCGTTGCGCAAGCACCGGATGCGCCAAATGAAACGGGCGCGGGCATGATTGGCCCGCGCCCGTGTTTTTTGCGGCGGTGCCTTTCGCGCCGCGCGGCTCAGTACAGCGCCGCGCTGAGCTTGCGGTGCCAGGCGGCCACCAGGTTCGGCTGGGCCGAGGCGAGCTCGAACACCGACACCATGGTCTTGCGGCCCACGTCGCATGATCTCGCCGCTCTAGTTCGCGGTCCCAGTCCGTCAGCAGGATGTTCGACAGCAGCGGCAAGAGCGGCCCGCCTTGCGGCGTTCCTTCCTGGCGCGCTGGCGCCACCCCGTCACGCATCAGCCCCGCTTCTAGATAGCGCCGGATCAGCTTGAGCGCCCGGACGTCCTTCATTTGTCGGGCCACCCGCGCCATCAGGATGTCGTGGTTGACCCTGTCAAAGAACTTCGCCAAGTCGATGCCCGCTACCCAGCGACGGCCTTCTTGCACGTACCGCTGTGCCGCCAGCACCGCCTGCTGTGCGCTGCCCTGTGGCCTATAAAGCCGTAGCTCGACTCGGATGTACAGGATCGGGTTGTTTAGACACGATTTTGCGATCAGGCGGCAAGTGGCAAAAGCGGTGCCTGACGGGCTTCGAGGGGTGTCTTAAAGACCAGTTTTTCGAGACGCGATTCGCGATTGTATCGGTCCTTGAACGCGACGGCGGCAGCACGGACTTCTTCAACGTTGTTGAACAGCCGTCCGTGGATGGCTTGCTCCTTCATGGTCCGATTGAAACGTTCGGCGACGCCGTTGGTTTGCGGCTCAGCGACGAAGACGTAGCTCGGCGTAATCCCCCAGAACTTGAACTGGGCGCGGAAATCGTCCGACCTGTACTGCGAGCCGTGATCCATTCGCAGGGACAGTCCGCGGCCGGTATCAGCTTCGACCGATCCGAACTGCTCGCGCACCCCTTGGCTGATTGGCTCCAGTGCGGCAAAGCGGTCGCCCACTTTGGTGACGTGGATGCCAACACACGCTGCGTCGCAATGATCAACCGCAGCGAAGATCCAGACCAGGCCCTCATCGACGGTTTGAACCTTGGCGCCATTGGGACCCCACATCTCGTTAGGTCGATCAGTCGTCATTCGACCATCGTGAGCATTGGGCGGTTTCTGCGGTTGCCGATGGGGCGAAAGCAGGCCGTTTTGGCGGACAGCGGCGAGACACGGGCGCGGGACATGCGGATGTCGTCCTGAATGCGCAAGCGTGCCCAGACCTTGCGCGCCCCCTTGGCCGACGAACGGCGTGCGAGTCAGATCGGCGCGAACAGCTGCGAGCCGCTCGTGATCGGGCACTTTGGGCTTTGGGCTACGTCGGACAGGGGCAATGGGGTGACCTTGTTGAGCGCCCTGGCGCGCTCGGCATAGATCGTGGAGCGCGGAAAGTCGAGCACCTGGCATACCCATTGCAATCCGAAGGGTTTGCCTGTCGCGGAGATCGTGTGGCTCATGTCGACGAGCTCCTGGCGATCAAAGGGCGACGCTCCTGCCGCTCGCGCTCCATGCGCAGTATTTCGACCTCCATGCTCAGTTAGCCGACGCGATGCACGGCTTCCTTGAGCTTGACTCCCAACGGATCGGTCTGGCGCGACTTCAGACCGGCTGCGATGCCTGCCAGGGCGAGTTCGCGCCATTGTTCGAGCTCGGCGATCGTGACGCCAACTTCGCGAGACACCGGGTCAAATCGATTCGCCGCGCAGCAAGCCCAGGACGACAGCGCGTTTGCGCCCAGACGGACCAGCGCTTAAATTCGGCGGCGCTGGCGGCGTCTACAGCCGCGCTACGCGCGCCCTCCGTCGCCGCCAGCGCAACTCTTCCTGTACGTCTCCTTCTTCAACATCTCAGACTCCAGTTTGGATGCGTTTTACCCCAAATCTGTGTCTAGAAAAACCGGAGCCGCCGCACCGGCATGTGCTCGGGCAGAGTCGTATGCTTGCTCCGAAGTCGGCTGCGGGCGTGGGCGGCAACGCGCTTGCCGCGGTGTAGTATCTCGACGCCGTGGCGCGTCACGCGGGCATGGGCCTCCTGCGCACGAGGCTGTGCGGGACGCTGTAATAGTGGTATCGACTTCGACGTGGTAGTCGATGTTGACGCGGCACTCCACGAAGGTCGCGATCTCGTAGCGACGTCCCGGCAACGGGCGCAGCGCCGGCCGATCGAGTCGCTCGAACCATTCTCGACGGTTGCCGTCGAGCTTCTTGAACGGTCGTTGGTTTAGACCGGTGATCAGCTTGCCGATCGCCTTGTTCAGCTCGGCCAGGCTGTGAAGCGATGGTTGCGCAGCCGTGCGAGGATCCAGCGATCGACGATCTGTATGCCGACCTCGACCTTCGCCTTGTCCTGGGGCTTGCGCGGCCGCGCCGGCAACATGGTGGTCGCGTAGTGGGTTCACGAAGTCCTGCGTGGTGTTACCCAGTACCGGTTCGTACCGGTCAGCCTTGGCGAGCAATGCCTTGGGGTTGTCGAGCACCAGCAGCGCGGGAACACCGCCGTAGAATTCCATCGCATCGATCAGGCTACCGATCCAGTCGGGCATGGTCTCGGAACCGTCGCACATGCATAGGCGTAGTTCGAGGCTCCGAGGAGGGCCACGAACACATGCGCCTTGAACGCAACGCCGCCGTCGCGGCCGAGGATTGGCACGGTTTGCCCGGCGAAGTCGGCGAACAGCTTCTCGCCGGCGCGGTGTTGCTGGCGCAGCGAGCGCTTCAGCGCCGCGGCCCAGTCCTTGTATTGCTGGCAAAACTGCGTATAGCGGTAGGTGCGTTGGTCGGGGCGGGCCTCGACGTACTCCTCCCAGAGCAGCTGCAGCGTCACGCCCTTGCGGCGCAGGTCGCGGTGCATTGCCGCGTAATCCGGTTCGACCCGGCGGGTCGGGGCCGCTGTTTCCTCCGGCAGGTCTAAGCTCGTCGTCGGCGAGCGGTTCGACCCCGTCCCAGTTGAGTCCCGCCGCGCTGGCTCGCGCAGCATACGCCGAGATGGTGCCGACGCTGACGCCGATTGCCCGGTTGATCTGGCGGTTCGACAAGCCGCACGCCCACTTCGGCCGCAATACTTCCTTCAGTTTGCGCATGCTCATCCGATGTGCCGACATCAATCTGTCCGCTAAAAAGAGACAAGGCTAACGCCCGTCGTTGATCACGTGCGCAACACCACCACAGAGCCGAAACGGCCATCCCGTTTCGGTTGCGTGATCAGCTGTTTCGGTTCGCTGATCGCCCATTCCGGGAATAGGATCACTCATTTCGGCAAAATGATCGCTCGTTTCGGAAACCGATAATCAGCGATCAGCTTCGACCAAAACGGCCGATCACCATCAATCGGAACCACTGATCACGTTCGCCGAAATACGCACCTTCAGCCGCGCCACGACGTTCGGCGAGAGCCGTTTAGCCTGTTTGCCCAGCAGTACGCTGAATCGCTGAATGCTTCGCTCATGTCGCCCGTCGAAACGCCTCGCAGGTAGAGCCACGGCAGCCCTGCCGACGCCCGCGGCGACTTGCGCACATGCGGCGGTACCGTGTTCAAATTGAACTTCGCCCCCGAGCCCGAACGGTCGCGCACCTTCGGCGCCTGGACCGGCACCGGACCGATGGCCGTGATGATTGCGCGCTTAGCCAGATGACCATTGCGCACGATCGCGCGCCGGCCGTCCAGCGTCTCCTTGATCTCTTCCATCACCAGGTAGCTCTTCGACTGCACCGCGTCGGGCAGTTGTAGCAGGATGTCGCCGAGCAGCTTGCGGTAATCTGCCATCTCGCCGATACGGGCGTTGATCCGGTAGCCGAAATCGCCCGACACCAAGTGGCACTCGAGCACCTCGTCGATCTTAATCACCTCGTGGCGGAACTGCTCGAACATGTTGCCGCTCTTGTGATCGAGCGTGATCTCGACGAACACCAGCAGCGTCGCACCCAGCTGGGCCAGGCCGACACGCGCGTGATAGCCGGTGATCACGCCGTCACGCTCGATGCAGGGCGTGACGGTCAGGCCGACCTGCTCGGCCCGGGGGTCCTTCAGCGCCACGCGGCCGTCCTGTTGTAGCTGCCGCAGGATCCGGCGGGGCGGTGTCCCAAAAATAGTTGAAGGTTGAAGGCGGCGGTTCCCGCAGGAATCCGAGAGAATCGGGTTTCCAAGACCAAGCTCCAGAACAGGAGAACCGCCGAGATGAAGCCTACCAAGAAACCCG
>JAYFRX010000061.1:0-10457 GCA_040946945.1 Burkholderia sp.
ATGGCGCGCTTAAGGCTGACAGCGAAATCGAGTGGCTCAGCGATAACGGTTCCTGCTACATTGCCGAGGAAACGCTGACGTTCTCGCGGAAAATCGGTTTGATGCCGGTCACGACCCCTGTCAGAAGACAGCAGAGCAACGGGATGGCAGAAAGTTTCGTCAAAACGATAAAGCGAGACTACGTTTGGCGGATGCCCAAGCCTGACGTCAGAACTGCACTGCAAAACTTGGCCATCGCGTTTGACCACTACAACGAGTCGCATCCGCACAGCGCCTTGAAATACTGCTCGCCACGCGAATTCCGCCAGCGCGCAACTTCACCAACCGAAGCGTGACCGCGTGTCCGGTCATGCAGGGGCAAGTCCAGTCGCTGCCTGCCTGAGCGCTGGGTGGATCAGTGACAAATCACTGTCCAAGTGCTCGTGGAATCAGTGTCCAAGTGGCCGTGGAATGAGTGTCCAAGTGTTCGTGGAATGGACGTCCAAGTGCGCGTGGAATCCGCACCCCAACAGATCGTACCGACGAGGAATCGACGGCAGCGTATGAAAGATCGATCTGCCCGGCCTCGCGCAACTTGTCGAGCAGCAGTTCGTGCAGTCGATCCCATATTCCTGCTTTGCGCCAGTCGTTCAGTCGTCGCCAGCAGGTCGGGCCGGAGCCAAAGCCCAATAGGGTTGGCAGATGGTTCCATCGCAGACCGGTTGTCAACACGAACAGGATGCCATTCAACGCCGCCCAATCCGATACGCGTGGGCGACCAGGATGCTCTTTGCGCCGGGGCTTGGGCGGCGGCAGTAACGGTTCGATCAGTGTCCACAATTCGTCATCAATGATTGGCGCTTCCATCCCTTGGGTTCCGTTGTTCAGGCATCCAAGGTAACAGCTTGCCGAGAAAGTAAACAGCCCCTCATTGGTTTTTGAACTGGCCTCTAAGTACGACGGAAAGATCGCCTGGTTGCGGCAGCTGCTGGCCTGGAAAGACGAGATCGCCGGAAACGAGGCCTGGGCGGAGTTGCGCGAGACCTCCTCGCTCGACGAGGACCACATCTACGTGCTGGCGCCGCAGGCGCGACGGCCGTCGATTTCGCCTACCATATGCATAGCGAGCTGGGGCACCGCTGCCGCGGCGCGCGCGTCGATGGCGCGATGGTGCCGCTCAACACGCCGCTGGCGAACGGACAGACGGTGGAGGTCGTCTCGGTCAAGGAGGGCGGGCCCTCGCGCGACTGGCTGAACTCGCAGCTCGGCTACTTGCAGAGCGGCCGGGCGCGCCAGAAGGTGCGCGCCTGGTTCAACCTGATCGACCAGCGGAAATCATCACGCCTGGCCGCACGCAGGTGGATAAGACCTTGCAGCCCGAGGGCAAGACCTTGGTGAGCCTCGACAGCCTGGCCGCGCGGCTTGGTTTCAAGGCGCTCGAGGAACTGTTCGCGGCGGTCGGCAAGGAAGAATTCAGCCTGCGCAACGTCGAGCAGGCGCTGTTCGATGCGCCGCCGCCCGAGCCCGAGATCGAGTGCCCAAGCAATTCGAGAAGCGCAGCAGCGGCGCGAGCGTGGCGCACGGCGCTTCGATGGGCGTGCTGGTTGGTCGGCGTCGACGCGCTGCTTACCCAGCTCGCGCGCTGCTTGCCGGCCGGCACCGCCCGATCCGATCAGCGGTTTCATGGCGCGCGGCAAGGGCATGTCGATCTATCACAGCGATTGTGCGACGTTTCGCCGCATGACAGAGCACGCGCCTGAGCGCGTGCTGCAGACCACCTGGTCGGCCAACGTGTTGGGCGGGCGTGGAACCTCGGTCTACCCGGTCGACCTGATGATCGACGCGAGCGACCGGCGGGGAGGGGCTGCTGCGCGACATCTCGGAAGTGTTCGCGCGCGAGAAGATGAAGGTGATCGGCGTGAAGACGCAGAGCCGACGCAATACCGCGGTCATGCAGTTCACCGTCGAGGTCTCGAATTCGGCGCAGGTGCAGCGTGTTTGCGCGCTGCTCGGCGAGGTGTGGGCCTCGCGCAAGACCTGAGGGCGGGGCGGCGGGCCTCGGTCTGCCGCTTTGCACAAAAAGCTTGCCTGATCGGAAAAAGTTCCATATAATTGCCTGTCTAAAGGCTCGTAGCTCAGTTGGTTAGAGCACCACCTTGACATGGTGGGGGTCGTTGGTTCGAATCCAATCGAGCCTACCAACGACAATCAACAATCGGCCTCAACGGGTTTCGTGCGTTGCGCTGGGGGGCGGCAGTAAGCTTCTCTACGCACAAGGCGAATACGGTTATGACACCGCAAACGTTGACCGAAGGCATTCCGGAGCGGTGCTAGTCGAGGAATGTTTTCGCCTGTAGTTTGGATGCACCGGAATACGGCCCCTCGAAAGCGGGGCCGTATTTTTTTGTCGACTTTTAACTCATTGCTGCCACACCTTGCCGGCATGACACGGAGATAGCCATGGTTTCGATACGCTTGCCCGACGGCTCGGTTCGACAATACGAGCATCCGGTGACAGTCGCCGAAGTGGCCGACTCGATCGGCCCCGGCCTCGCGAAGGCCGCGCTCGGCGGCAAGCTCGACGGCGAGCTGGTCGATACCTCGGCGCTGATCGATCGCGACGCGTCGCTGGCGATCGTGGCCGACAAGGACGCCGACGGTCTCGAGATCATCCGCCACTCGACCGCCCATTTGCTGGCCTATGCCGTCAAGGATCTGTTTCCGGAGGTGCAGGTCACGATCGGTCCGGTGATCGACAGCGGCTTCTATTACGACTTCTCCTACAGCCGACCGTTTACGCCCGAGGATCTTGAGAAGATCGAGAAGCGCATGCAGGAGCTCGCCAAGAAGGACGAGCCGGTATCGCGCCGCGTGGTGTCGCGCGAGGAGGCGGCCGAGTATTTCCGCGGCATCGGCGAGAAGTACAAGGCCGAGATCATTGAATCGATCCCGTTGAGCGACGAGATCAAGCTCTATTCGCACGGCGGTTTCACCGACCTCTGCCGAGGCCCGCACGTGCCGTCCACCGGCAAGCTCAAGGTGTTCAAGCTGATGAAAGTCGCGGGCGCCTATTGGCGCGGCGACTCGAAGAACGAGCAGCTGCAGCGCATCTACGGCACGGCCTGGGCCAGTAAGGAAGACCAGGAAGCCTACCTGCATATGCTGGAGGAGGCGGAAAAACGCGACCACCGTAAGCTCGCCAAGCAGCTCGACCTGTTCCACATGCAGGAGGAGTCGCCGGGCATGGTGTTCTGGCACCCGAAGGGCTGGACGCTCTGGCAGCAGGTCGAGCAATATATGCGCCGTCGCGTGAACGAAGCCGGTTATCTCGAGATCAAGACGCCGATGATCATGGATCGCTTGCTGTGGGAGGCCTCAGGCCACTGGCAGAACTATCGCGAGAACATGTTCACGACCGAATCGGAGAAGCGCGACTACGCGATCAAGCCGATGAACTGCCCGGGCCACGTCCAGGTGTTCAACCACGGCCTGCGTTCGTACCGTGACCTGCCGCTGCGCTACGCCGAGTTCGGCTCGTGCCACCGCAACGAGGCCTCGGGCGCGCTGCACGGCCTGATGCGCGTGCGCGGCTTCGTGCAGGACGATGCGCACATCTTCTGTACCGAGGACCAGGTCATCCCCGAGTCGATCGCGTTCAACGAACTCGCGATGAGAGTCTACAAGGATTTCGGGTTCGATCATATTTCGATCAAGCTGTCGCTGCGCCCCGACCAGCGCGCCGGCACGGACGAAACCTGGGCTCGCACTGAGCAGGGCCTGTGCGACGCGCTGACCGCTTGCGGCCTGGAATGGGAAGAACTGCCGGGCGAGGGTGCCTTCTACGGCCCGAAGCTCGAGTACCACATCAAGGACGCGCTCGGCCGCTCCTGGCAATGCGGCACGCTGCAGCTGGACATGGTCCTGCCGGAGCGGCTCGGCACCGAGTATGTGGCCGAGGACAACAGCCGCCGCCGGCCGGTCATGCTGCACCGGGCGATCGTCGGTTCGATGGAGCGTTTCCTTGGGATCCTGATCGAGCACCATGCCGGCGCGATGCCGTCCTGGCTGGCTCCAGTGCAGGTCGTAGTGCTAAATATTGCGGAAAATCAGGTCGAATATGTACGCTCGCTGAGCCAATCGTTGCAAAAACAAGGGTTTAGAGTTAAGGCCGATTTGCGCAACGAGAAGGTTAGCTATAAAATACGCGAGTGCACGCTCGAAAAAGTGCCGTATCTGCTGGTGGCAGGCGACAAAGAGCGTGAAGCACAAACGGTAGCCGTGCGTGCCCGTGGCGGCGTCGATCTTGGCGTGATGCCGGTCGAAGCCTTCGTTGAGCGCCTGCAGCAGGATCTGCGAGCGTTCAAGTAACCACCCTGGCAGCGCGGCTCGTTTTTTTAATTTTTAGAGGAAATGTAACATCGCTACTGATAAGTCGTCGCATCGCATCAACGGTGAAATCAACGCGCCGGAAGTGCGTCTGGTGGGAGTCGATGGCGAGCCCATCGGCATCGTGAAACTCGCCGATGCCTTCCGTAAGTCGGAAGAGCTGGATGTTGATCTGGTGGAGATCGCGCCGCAGGCCGTTCCTCCCGTTTGCCGTCTGATGGATTACGGCAAGTTCAAGTACCAGGAATCGAAGAAGCAGCACGAGGCGAAGCTGAAACAGAAGGTCATCCAGGTCAAGGAAGTCAAGTTTCGCCCGGGTACCGACGACGGTGACTACAACGTCAAGCTTCGCAACCTGACTCGCTTCCTCGAGGAAGGCGACAAGACGAAGATCACGTTGCGTTTCCGCGGCCGCGAAATGGCTCACCAGGAAATCGGCATGCGCATGCTGGAACGCCTGCGCACCGATCTCGACGAGTTCGGCCAGGTCGAGCAGATGCCGAAGATGGAAGGGCGCCAGATGATCATGGTGCTCGCTCCGAAGAAGAAGTGATTGCGAGGCTGCCGTGCCCGGCACGGGGGTCAGCACGAAGTTCGGCGGGTGGCCCCCGGCAGGGCGACTCTCGCCAACATGACGGCGCGCGGGCAGTGTGCGCGCATCCGTACACAAGTGGACTGGGTTTCAAAGGGCGGAGCGAGGGCGCAAGCCAGCCGCACACCCACCTCCATCTAATAAACTGGAGTTGTTATGCCTAAGATGAAGACTAAGAAGAGCGCTGCGAAGCGCTTCGTGGTTCGTCCGGGCGGTACCGTCAAGCGTGGTCAAGCCTTCAAGCGTCACATCCTGACCAAGAAAACCATGAAGAACAAGCGTCACCTGCGCGGTGCTACGGGAGTTCACGATTCCGATCTGAACTCCGTCCGCGCGATGCTCCCGTTCGCGTAACCCCTAACTGATACTCCAAGGAGAGAAACATGCCTCGAGTCAAACGTGGGGTAACCGCGCGGGCCCGTCACAAGAAGATCATCAACCTGGTCAAGGGTTATTGCGGTCGCCGCAATAACGTTTATCGCATCGCCAAGCAGGCGGTGATGCGTGCCGGTCAGTACGCTTATCGTGACCGTCGCAACAAGAAGCGTGTGTTCCGCGCACTGTGGATCACGCGTATCAATGCGGCAGTCCGTCAGCACGACATGACCTATAGCGTGTTCATCAACGGCCTGAAGAAGGCTTCGATCGAACTCGACCGTAAGGTGCTGGCCGATATGGCGGTGTTCGACAAGGCTGCTTTTGCCGCGATCGTCAAGCAGGTGGAAGCCGCCGTTGCAGCCTAATTACGAAATTAGTACTGCGTGGTCAGTTGCAGCGAGGATCCGGTAGTCACGGCCGCTGCAGCGAAAACGGGGCTCATCCGAGCCCCGTTTGTGTTGGATCGAGTGATTCGCTCGCCGAGAACGATTGACGTTGAAAATGATGGGATCAATGGATCTGGACCAGATTGTCGCTGACGCGAAGCAGGCCTTCGAACAGGCTGCCGATATCACCACGCTCGAAAACGATAAGGCACGCTTTCTCGGCAAGTCGGGCGCGCTGACCGATCTGTTGAAAGGAATCGGCAAGCTAGATCCCGAAGTGCGCAAGAACGAGGGCGCGCGCATCAATGTCGCCAAGCAGCAAGTGGAAGATGCGCTCACCGCGCGACGCCAGGCGCTTGCCGAGGCGCTGCTCAACCAGCGCCTCGCCTCCGAGGTAATCGACGTCACGCTGCCGGGCCGCGGTGCCGGCGCGGGCAGCCTGCACCCGGTGATGCGCACCTGGGAGCGCGTTGAACAGATTTTCCGCTCGATCGGCTTCGATGTCGCCGATGGTCCCGAGATCGAAACCGACTGGTACAACTTCACTGCACTGAATAGCCCCGAGAATCATCCGGCGCGTTCGATGCAGGACACCTTCTACGTCGACGGCAAGGATGCGCAGGGGTGCCAGCTGCTGCTGCGCACGCATACCAGCCCGATGCAGGTGCGCTACGCGCGCATGAACAAGCCGCCCATCAAGGTGATCGCGCCGGGCCGCACTTATCGCGTCGACAGCGATGCGACCCATTCGCCGATGTTCAATCAGGTCGAGGGCCTGTGGGTCGAGGAGAACGTCAGCTTCGCCGACCTTAAGGGCGTCTACACCGACTTCCTGAAGAAGTTCTTCGAACGCGACGACATCCTGGTGCGCTTCCGCCCTTCGTATTTCCCGTTCACCGAGCCCTCGGCTGAGATCGACATGATGTTGGAGCACGGCAAGAACGTCGGCAGGTGGCTCGAGATCTCGGGTTCCGGCCAGGTGCACCCGACGGTGATCCGCAACATGGGTCTGGACCCGGAGCGCTACATCGGCTTTGCGTTCGGTAGCGGCCTCGAGCGTCTCACGATGCTGCGCTATGGTATTCAGGACCTGCGCCTGTTTTTCGAGAACGATCTGCGCTTCCTTCGCCAGTTCGCGTGAGCCGGCGCGCGGCTCGCGTCGGTCGACGCCAGTCGCGCCGCGCTGTATCGATCTAACCTGTTTCGAACGTAGACATCCATGCAATTCCCTGAATCCTGGTTGAGAACCTTTGTCGATCCGCAGCTGACGACCGATGAGTTGTCGCATGCGCTGACGATGGCCGGCCTCGAGGTCGAGTCGCTGCGCGCCGCCGCGCCGCCGACCTCGCGGATCGTCGTCGGCCGCGTGCTCGAGGTGGTCAAGCACCCGCAGGCGGACAAGCTGAAAGTCTGCCAGGTCGATGCCGGTACCGGCACGACGCTGAACATCGTCTGCGGCGCCCCGAACGTGGTGCCCGGCATCAAGGTGCCGGTCGCGCTGGTCGGCGCCGAGCTGCTGCCCGCCGAAGAGGGCGGCAAGCCGCTCCCGATCAAGCTGTCGAAGCGGCGCGGCGTCGAGAGCCAGGGCATGCTCTGCTCAGCCCGCGAGCTGAAACTGTCCGAGGACCACAGCGGCCTGCTGGTGCTGCCCGAGGACACGCCGATCGGCCAGGACATCTGCGACACGCTGAACCTGAACGACACGATCTCCGAGATCAAGCTGACGCCGAACAAGGCGGACTGCCTGTCGGTGTACGGCATCGCGCGCGAAACCGCCGCGATCACTGGCGCGCCGCTCAAGCCCGTCGCCTTTGCGCCGGCCAAGGTCGAGCTGGACGAGACGCTGCCGGTGCGCATCTCGGCCCCCGATCTGTGCGGCCGCTTCTCGGGCCGCGTGATCCGCGGCGTGAACGCGCGCGCGAAGACGCCGCTGTGGATGGTCGAGCGACTTGAGCGCGTGGGCCAGCGCAGCGTCTCGGCCCTGGTCGACATCTCGAATTACGTGATGTTCGAGCTCGGCCGGCCCTCGCACGTGTTCGACCTGGACAAGATCCACGGCGGCATCGACGTGCGTTGGGGCAAGCGCGGCGAGACCCTCAAGCTGCTGAACGGCAACACGGTCGAGCTGGACGAGCAGGTCGGCGTGATCGCCGACGAGACCCAGGTCGAGAGCCTGGCCGGCATCATGGGCGGCGACAGCACGGCCGTCACGCTCGACACCAGCAACATCTATCTCGAAGCCGCCTTCTGGTGGCCCGACAGCATCCGCGGCCGCGCGCGCAAGTACAATTTCTCGACCGATGCCGCGCATCGCTTCGAGCGCGGCGTTGACTATTCCACTACCGTCGAGCACATCGAGCGGATCACCCAGCTGATCCTCGAGATCTGCGGCGGCCAGGCCGGCCCGGTCGACGACCAGGCCGTCAACCTGCCGTCGCGCGCGCCGGTGACGATGCGCGTGTCGCGCGCCAATCGCATCATCGGCGTACCGGTGGCGGCCGAGGAGATCGCCATCATCTTCAAGCGCCTCGGCCTAGGCTTCACGCAGGACGGCGACCGCTTCGCGGTGACGCCGCCGCCGCATCGCTTTGATATCGAGATCGAGGAAGACCTGATCGAGGAAGTCGCGCGGATCTACGGCTTCGAGCGGATCCCGGCGCGCCCGCCGGTGGCCACCAGCGAGATGTGCGCGACCAACGAGACGCAGCGCTCGATCCACACGATCCGTCATGCGCTGGCCGCGCGCGACTACGCGGAAACCGTCAACTTCAGCTTCGTCGATGCGGACTGGGAACGCGATTTCGCCGGCAACGCCAATCCGGTGCGGTTGCTCAATCCGATCGCGAGCCAGCTTTCGGTGATGCGCACCACGTTGTTCGGCAGCCTGGTCAGCGTGCTGCGCCACAACCTGAACCGCCGCGCCGATCGCGTGCGCGTGTTCGAGACCGGCCGCGTGTACCTGGCCGATGCCCAGATGGCTGCGGGCGAACTGAGTGTCGAAGGCTATTTGCAGCCCAAGCGCGTCGGCGCGCTGGCCTATGGCCCGCTGCTCGATGAACAATGGGGCGCACCGACGCGGCAGGTCGACTTCTTCGACGTGAAGGGCGACCTCGAGGCGCTGCTCGCGCCGGCCGTCGTGCGTTTCGTGAAGGCCGAGCATCCGGCGCTGTACCCGGGCCGCAGTGCGCGCATCGAACTCGATGGCTGCGTGGTCGGCTGGATCGGCGAACTGCATCCGCGCCTGATGCAGCAATACGAACTGCCGCATGCGCCGGTGATGTTCGAGATCGACGCCGAGGCGCTGATCGCGCGCGCGCTGCCGGCACCCACCGAGGTGTCGAAGTTCCCGCCGGTGCGCCGCGACATCGCGGTGGTGGTCGACCAGCAGGTCGAGGTGCAGGCCTTGTTTGACGCGATCAAGGGCGCGCTTTCCGGCGAGGCATGCAAGTTCGTCCAAAAGATTGGACTATTTGACGAATTTCGTTCAAAATCAAATGGTTACGGTGGATTGTCGGCGCACGAGAAAAGCCTGGCATTCCGCGTCACCCTGCAGGATCTCGCCGGGACGCTGGAGGACGAGACGGTCGATCTTGCGATCCAGACTCTCGTCGACAGCATGCGGGTCCACGGCGCGCGACTGCGCGGCTGATACGCGGAAGCTGGCCGGAATGCAGCAGGTTCCAGCCGGTTTTGACCAGGGATAATGCGCAAGTTTTGCAGATATGAATGGACATGAACTCGAGTGAATTCGAAGCCCTTCTGACGGCACAGCGCAGCGCCCTGAACCGCGATGCGGCACCGGCACCGTCCGGCGAGACGCCGACGCTGACGAAGGCCGAGCTAGCAGAACTGCTGTTCGACAGCGTCGGGCTCAACAAGCGGGAAGCCAAGGACATGGTCGAAGTCTTCTTCGAGGTGATCCGCGACGCGCTCGAGAACGGCGAGAGCGTGAAGCTGTCCGGCTTCGGCAACTTCCAGCTGCGCGACAAGCCGCAACGGCCGGGCCGCAACCCGAAGACGGGCGAGGCGATTCCGATTGCCGCGCGTCGTGTCGTCACCTTCCATGCGAGCCAGAAACTGAAGGAGCTCGTCGAGAGCGGCTCGGACACGCCAATTACACGCTGACCGGCACATCCGTGCCGCCGCGCGGTTTGCCCGCGCTTACCGACGGTTGACTGACGATGACATCGACGGTTGAGAAAGTCATGGTGTTGCTCCCGATTCCCGCGAAGCGCTACTTCACGATCGGTGAGGTCAGCGAGCTGTGCGGCGTGAAGCCTCACGTGCTGCGCTACTGGGAACAGGAGTTTACGCAGCTGCGCCCGGTCAAGCGTCGCGGCAACCGGCGTTATTACCAGCACCACGAGGTGCTGTTGATCCGGCGGATTCGCGAACTGCTGTACGAGCAGGGCTTCACCATCAACGGGGCGCGCAACCGGCTCGATTCGCATGGCTCGGATCGCACCATGCTGACCGAGCAAGAAGATCTGTTTCCGACCGCGCAGGCCGAGGCTTCGGCGGCCGGGCAGCCGGTCGATGTCGACCAGCTTCGACGCGCGCTGCTCGACGTGATCGACGTGCTGGAGAGCAAGTAGGCGGCGTCATCGCCGGTGGACTTGCCCCTGCATGACCGGACACGCGGTCACGCTTCGGTTGGTGAAGTTGCGCGCTGGCGGAATTCGCGTGGCGAGCAGTATTTCAAGGCGCTGTGCGGATGCGACTCGTTGTAGTGGTCA
>JAYFRX010000062.1:0-10411 GCA_040946945.1 Burkholderia sp.
ATACTCCTGCTTTGCGCCAGTCGTTCAGTCGTCGCCAGCAGGTCGCGCCGGAGCCAAAGCCCAATAGGGTTGGCAGATGGTTCCATCGCAGACCGGTTTTCAACACGAACAGGATGCCATTCAACGCGGCCCGATCCGATACGCGTGGGCGACCAGGATGCTCTTTGCGCCGGGGCTTGGGCGGCGGCAGTAACGGTTCGCTCAGTGTCCACAATTCGTCATCAATGATTGGCGCTTCCATCCCTTGGGTTCCGTTGTTCAGACATCCAAGGTTAACAGCTTGCCGAGAAAGTAAACAGCCCCTCATGGATTTTTGAACTGGCCTCTTACGGAGCGTGCGCCATGCCCATGAACAGAATCCAGTTTCAGGCCGGTCTGTCGATGAAAGAATTTCAGGAGCAGTACGGCAACGAAGCGCAATGCGAGGCCGCGCTGGTCGAGTCTCGCTGGCCCGATGGCTGGGTGTGCCCTCGATGCAAGGGCACGCGCTACGCCAGCGCCTACAACGGCCGGCGACTGTGGGAATGCCTGAGCCAGTCCTGCCGGTACCAATGCTCGTCGATCGTCGGAACGATATTCGAGAAGACGCAATTGCCGCTGACGACCTGGTTTCTGGCGATCTACCTGGTGACGCAGAGCAAGAACGCCATCAGCGGACTGGAGCTCAAACGCCAGCTGGGCGTGAGCTACAAGGCGGTCTGGCTCATCAAGCACAAGTTGATGGAAACCATGTGGCTGCGCGAAGAGCGACGCCGGCTCGACGAACGGGTCGAGGTCGACGACGCGTATCTGGGCGCGGAACGCCCCGGCGGTAAGGCTGTGTGCGTGGCGCGCCCGGCAAGACGCCGCTTGTAGCGGCCGTGCAGACTTCTGACGATGGCCGCCCTCTGTCATGCCGCTCTCGCCCGTGCCGGGCTTTACCGCTCTCGCCCGTGCCGGGCTTTACCAAAGCGGCCCTTGAGGTCTGGGCGGCCAGCAGCCTGATGCCCACCGCGTGCGTCGTTTCCAATGGCCTGTGGTGTTTCGACGGCGTGACGCAAAAGGCTGCCAGTCATGAGCGCCATGTCACGGGCGGTGGCCGTCAGGCCGCGCAGCGCCCCGAGTTCCGCTGGGTCAACACGATGTGTGCTCGGCAACCTGAAAACGGCCCTCAAGGGCACGTACCAGGCTATCGATCACGCCCAATATGCCCATCGCTATCTCGCTGAATTCGCCTACCGTTTCAACCGCCGTTTCGATTTGCCCGCGATGGTGCCGCGCCTGCTTCGGGCCGCCGTTACGACAAAACCTCATCCTCGCCGTGTGTTGAGAGTCTCGGAGTCAAGTAACTAATCAGGCAGTTTTTTGAGACGCTATTCGCAATTGTGTCGGTCCTTGAACGCGACGGCGGCGGCACAAACTTCTTCAACGTTGTTGAACAGCCGTCCGTGGATGGCTTGCTCCTTCATGGTCCGATTGAAACGCTCGGCGACGCCGTTGGTCTGCGGCTCAGCGACGAAGGCGCAGCTCGGCGTAATCCCCCAGAACTTGAGCTGGGCGCGGAAATCGTCCGACCTTTACTGCGAGCCGTGATCCATTCGCAGGGACAGTCGGCGGCCGGCATCAGCTTCGACCGATCCAAACTGCTCGCGCACCCCTTGGCTGATTGGCTCCAGTGCGGCAAAGCGGTTGCCCACTTTGGTGACGTGGATGCCAACACACGCCGCGTCGCAATGATCAACCGCAGCGAAGATCCAGACCAGGCCCTCATCGACGGTTTTAACCTTGGTACCATCGGTGCCCCACCTCTCGTTAGGCCGATCAATCGTTCGAAAATCCGAACGGCGCGGTGCGCCGCGTCAGCGGCCGGGTCAACCGCTATCGCGATGTCGACATGGCGATGCGATGGGCGGCCACTGGCTTCCTGGAAGCTGAGAAGCGATTCCGTAAGCTCGGCGGCGCCGACGCGACCTCTGGATGCTCGCCGTTGCCTTGCATCGTCCGACCGATAAACGCGTTGACCATGACTTGAAGTCCGCCTAACCTACGAAACCCTGCCGCCCCAACCTTCAACTACGAATGGGACACCGCCTCATCGTGACGCCAACTTCGCGAGACACCGCGCCAATCGATTCGCCGCGCAGCAAGCGCAGGACGACAGGGCGTTTGCGCCCGACGGACCAGCGCTTGAATTCGGCGGCGCTGGCGGCGTCTACCTTCTTCAACATCTCAGACTCCAGTTGGGATGCGTTTTACCCCAAATCTGTGTCTCGAAAAACCGGAGCCACCGCCTTTTTTCTTTGCCGCTTGAAAGTTTTGGGAAACTTTTTCGTCGGCGATCCTTCTTATAATCGCCAAGTCGTTTACCATGGCTCGGGCCTGCCGTCTGGCAGGCCCGAGCCGGATCCGGCGCTTCGCTCGCCAGCGGGCACGGGTTTCGCTGGGATGTCGGCTACGCGGTACCTCTGCACAAAGGGAGTTGCAATGTCGGAAGTCAACAAGGAGAAACTGATGTCGGATATCAAAACCGGTCTCGCGGATGCGGAAGACCTGCTGAAACAAGCGGCGGCCACCACCGGTGACCGTGCGTCAGAGCTTCGCGAGAAGGCGCTTTCGTGCCTGAAGCAGGCTAAGGAAAAGGCGGCCGACGTCCAGGTTGTGGTCGTCGAGAAGGGCAAGAAGGCGGTGCGCGCGACCGACGACTACGTCCACGAGCATCCGTGGACCTCGATAGGCATCGCGGCCGGCGTGGGCGTGCTGATCGGCCTGCTGATCAACCGCAAGTAAATTCTGCGCCCGCGAGCGGCGCAGCGGCCCGCCGCCGGGCCGGCCGTCGCATCGCGCGCCGGCCGGGCCGGTCACCTCCTGCGCGCGCAAGCGCTCCACTCATGACGACCAATACGCCACCGCCCCATCCCGCACACGGCCCCCTGCGCCGCCTGCTCGGTTCCGTATTCGCGCTGCTGCAAACCCGGCTTGAGCTACTCGGGCTCGAACTCGCCGAGGAGAAAGAACGCCTAATCGGCGTGCTGTTCCTCGGGCTTGCCGCGATGATGCTCGCCACCATGGCCCTGATCAGCCTGACTGTGCTGATCGCGATCGCATTCTGGGCCAGCTACCGCTGGCAATCCCTGGCCGCGATCACGGCGGTCTACGCGCTCGGCGCTCTCGGCTGTGGCCTGAAGGCTCGTGCCAGCCTGCGCGAGGCGCCGAGCGTCTTCGAGGCCACCCTGCACGAGCTCGAAAAGGACCGCGAACTCGAACTATTTCGCGGCAAGCCCTGAACCTCGGGTCCCGTAACCTGCCGTACTTTTCACGCCCACGCGCCATGAACCAACCCGCATCGGACGACCTGTTCCGCCAGCCGTGTTCGCGGCGCAAGCTCAGGCTCAGCGCCACGCAGTACTGCGCGCTGCGGAAGGAACTGCTGATCCTGCGCTCGGACGTCGAGCGCCTCGAACTCGCACAGGCCGGCGGCGAGCTGCGCGAAGCCCTGACCCACTTCCGCTGGCTGAATCTGCTGATGCCCGGTTTCTTGGGCAGCTCGCTCGGCAAATCGGCTAAGGGCCTCAACGCCAGCCTCGGTTCGCTGGTCAGCCAGTATCCACTCATCAGCTCGCTCGCCTCAGCCGTGCTCGCCAAGCCGGTCCGCTCGCTCGTCACCCGCGGTGCCGGCCCCGCCATCAAGTGGGGGGCGATCGGCTTCGCGGTCTGGGAGGCCTACCAGATCTGGAAGGGTGCCCAGCGCGAGAAAGCCGTCGCCGAAGCGATCAAGGTAGGCGGCGCGGCCACCGGCAACAAGGCCACGACCGGTGTGAGAGACTAGCGCGCGCCGACCGGCTGCACGATGCGTCCCGCTCTCCGGCTCACAGGCCCCCTCCCCCTCACGCGCGCCCTGCACACCTGCCTCTCGCAGCCGCGTCAGCGCATGGTCTAGCAGGCCGTTGAAGTATCCATCGTTGATGCGCTTAGATGCATTGCGACGGATGTACCGGATCCAGTTGTTTAGACACGATTTTGCGATCAGGCGGCAAGTGTCAAGAGCGGTGCCTGACGGGCTTCGAGGGGTGTCTTGCAGCCCAGTTTTTCGAGACGCCATTCGCGATTGTATCGGTCCTTGAAAGCGACGGCGGCAGCACGAACTTCTTCAACGTTGTTGAACAGCCGTCCGTGGATGGCTTGTTTCTTCATGGTCCGATTGAAACGCTCGGCGACGCCGTTGGTCTGCGGCTCAGCGACGAAGGCGTAGCTCGGCGTAATCCCCCAGAACTTGAGCTGGGCGCGGAAATCGTCCGACTGTACTGCGAGCCGTGATCCATTCGCAGGGACAGTCCGCGGCCGGCATCAGCTTCGACCGATCCGAACTGCTCGCGCACCCCTTGGCTGATTGGCTCCAGTGCGGCAAAGCGGTCGCCCACTTTGGTGACGTGGATGCCAACACACGCCGCGTCGCAATGATCAACCGTAGCGAAGATCCAGACCGGGCCCTCCTCATCGACGGTTTGAACCTTGGCGCCATCGGTGCCCCACATCTCGTTAGGCCGATCAGTCGTCATTCGACCATCGTAAGCATTGGGCGGTTTCTGCGGTTGCCGATGGGGCGAAAGCAGGCCGTGTTCGCGGATCAGCGGCGAGACACGGGCTCGGGACACGCGGATGTCGTCCTGAATGCGCAAGCGTGCCCAGACCTTGCGCGCCCCTTCGCCGACGAACGGTGTGGGAGTCAGATCGGCGCGAACAGCTGCGAGCTGCTCGTGATCGGGCACCTTGGGCTTTGGGCCACGTCGGACAGGGGCAAGTGGGGTGACCTTGTTGAGCGCCCTGGCGCGCTCGGCATAGATCGTGGACGCGGCAAGTCGAGCACCTGGCATACCCGTTGCAATCTGAAGGGTTTGCCTGTCGCGGAGAGTTGGCATCCACGTCACCAAAGTGGGCGACTGCTTTGCCGCACTGGAGCCAATCAGCCAAGGGGTGCGCGCGCAGTTCGGATCGGTCGAAGCTGATGCCGGCCGCGGACTGTCCCTGCGAATGGATCACGGCTCGCAGTACAGGTCGGACGATGTCCGCGCCCAGCTCAAGTTCTGGGGGATTACGCCGAGCTACGCCTTCGTCGCTGAGCCGCAAACCAACGGCGTCGCCGAGCGTTTCAATCGGACCATGAAGGAGCAAGCCATCCACGGACGGCTGTTCAACCACGTTGAAGAAGTTCGTGCTGCCGCCATCGTGTTCAAGGACCAATACAATCGCGAATGGCGTCTCGAAAAACTGGGCTTCAAGACACCCCTCGAAGCCCGTCAGGCACCGCTCTTGACACTTGCCGCCTGATCGCAAAATCGTGTCTAAACAACCGGATCCGGTACACCACGCGGACTTCTTCATGCGAAAGCCCTGACCTTGACGGGCGACGGCGGCCTCATGCATTGACGCCGATCAGTTTCCTTCCAGGAACGACTTCAGCTTGTCCGAACGGCTCGGGTGACGCAGCTTACGCAGCGCCTTGGCCTCGATCTGGCGGATCCGCTCACGCGTGACGTCGAACTGCTTGCCGACTTCTTCCAGCGTGTGATCGGTGCTCATCTCGATACCGAAACGCATCCGCAGCACCTTGGCCTCGCGCGGCGTCAGCGAGTCGAGCACGTCCTTGACGACATCGCGCATGCTGCCGTGCAGCGCGGCGTCGGCCGGAGCGACCGTGTTCGAGTCCTCGATGAAGTCGCCGAGATGGGAGTCGTCGTCGTCGCCGATCGGCGCTTCCATCGAGATCGGTTCCTTCGCAATCTTCATGATCTTGCGGACCTTGTCTTCCGGCATCTCCATCTTCTCGGCCAGGGCTGCCGGATCCGGATCGAGGCCGGTTTCCTGCAGGATCTGGCGCGAAACCCGGTTCATCTTGTTGATCGTCTCGATCATGTGAACCGGAATCCGGATAGTACGTGCCTGGTCCGCGATCGAACGCGTGATCGCCTGGCGGATCCACCACGTCGCGTAGGTCGAGAACTTGTAGCCGCGACGGTATTCGAACTTGTCCACCGCCTTCATCAGGCCGATGTTGCCTTCCTGGATCAGGTCGAGGAACTGCAGGCCGCGGTTGGTGTACTTCTTCGCGATCGAGATCACCAGACGCAGATTGGCTTCGGTCATTTCACGCTTGGCCTGGCGCGCCTTCAGTTCGCCCGCCGCCATCTGACGGTTGGTTTCCTTCAGGTCTTTGAGCGGCAGCACCACGCGCGCCTGCAGATCCAGCAGGCGCTGTTGCTGTTCGTGGATCGCCGGCAGGTTGCGCTGCAGGATCGCGCTGTATGAATGGCTTTCCGTGGCGATCTTCTCGGCCCAGCCCAGATCCGTCTCGCTGCCCGGGAAGCGCGAGATGAATTCCGAACGCGGCATGCCGCACTTGTCGACCACGATGTGCATGATCTGACGCTCGACCTGACGCACCTCGTTGACCTGGGCACGCAGCGTGTAGCACAGACGCTCGACGGTACGCGCCGTGAAGCGGATCGACATCAGCGCGTTCTGGATAGTTTCCTGCGCCTTCAGGTAGGACTTCGATTTGTAGCCTTCTTTCTCGAAAGCGCGGCGCATCTTGTCGAACCATTCGCTGATCAGGGCGAACTTCTCGAGCACGGTGCGCTTGAACGCTGCGACCTGAGCGGCGTTGGCCTGGGCGACACTGTCTTCGTCCTCTGCCGCCTCTCTGGCTGCTGCTCCATTCTCAGCCGCCTGCTCGGCTTTTTTCGCCGCCTTCGCGTTGAAACCGTCGGCGTTCTCGGCGTTCGGATCGTTCATGCCGTCGACCAGTTCATCGATGCGGATTTCGTCGTTCGCGACGCGCTTGGCCATCGCCAAGATGTCGGCGATCGTCGTCGGGCATGCCGAGATGGCAATCACCATCTGGCGCAGGCCGTCCTCGATGCGCTTCGCGATCTCGATTTCGCCTTCACGCGTGAGCAGCTCCACCGTGCCCATTTCACGCATGTACATGCGGACCGGATCGGTGGTGCGGCCGAATTCGGAATCGACCGTCGACAGCGCGACTTCCGCCTCTTCCTCGACCTCGTCGTCCGACGACGCAGCGGGCGCGTTGTCGTTCAGCAGCAGCGTCTCGGCGTCCGGCGCCCGCTCGTAGACCGCCACGCCCATGTCGTTGAACGTGCCGATGATGCCTTCGAGCGCTTCCGTTTCCGTGAAGCTGTCGGGCAGGTGATCGTTGATTTCCGCGTATGTCAGGAAGCCGCGATCCTTGCCCAGCTTGATGAGCACGCGCAGCTTGGCGCGCCGCTCCTCGAGCTCTTCGGCCGTGCCGGGCCGGCTCGCCGCGAACGCTTCCTTCAGCAGCAGTTTTTCCTTCGCGCGACGATCCCGCGCCTTGGTTTTTTCCTTGCCCGCTGCAGCGGCGGGCCGCTCGTCGCTCTGGGTTGCGTCGTCATCGACGGATACTTCGTTCAGCTTTTTCGTCATGGAGTTCGCCATACCGGCTAAATCGACTCGCGGCTGCTGGACAACAGCCTCTTGAACCGTGGATGCTTGAGTAGTGCGTACTGCCGTTTCGTCTGCGGCGGCAGCCGCTGCCCTTGCGCTATTCGCACTCGACCGTCTCGCCGACGGCTTGGGTGCCGTACGCGATTCGGATTTCGCGACGGCCCGTGATACGCGAGCCGTCGGTGTCGGCACCGACTTGGCGGTGCCGACCGCAGTGCGTTTCCTGCCAACGAGCGACGCGCCGGAGGACGACTTCGCGGAAGATGCAGTGCTGGCCTTCGTGACCTTGCTGGTCAGCTCGTCGGAGCCCTTGCCTACCGATCCTTTCCCGCCTGTTGTCTTTGCCATCGCGAATCTCGCTTTTGTGCTTAGCTTAGAAAGCAAACCGCTGAAAACTTTGTATTATAACCCGTTGGGGTGAAACTCTGGCCTACCCCGTTGTTCCTCGTTTACAGCCCCAGTCTTGCCTTCATGTCCGTGCGTGCCAGATTGAGCGCCATCAGTTCGGCCAATTCCCCCGGAGAATGCGTCGACTGGTGCGACAGCTGGTTCAGCCGGTCGTTGCAGGCGTCGTAACGCATCTTCAGCACGGCGGCCTTCATCTCTTCAACCGCGATCTGTTCGCGCTCGCGCACGGCCTTTTGGCCGGCCTCGTCCTCGGGGCTTTGCAGCAGCAGTTCCCGGACGTTTTCATCATAGTCGAGAATTTCGCGGAAGATTTCGTCGTAGGTTTCGGCGTTCGCCGTATTGCGGAGGACGTCGGACAACAGGCGGAATTCGGCCGCATCGCCCAGCTCGCGCGAGATCGCGAACACCTCGTCGAATAGTTCCCCATTTCTCGGCAAGCCACGAAGGGTCGCAACATCATCCTCGTCGAGCAGAGCCACGATGCGCGGATACATCACCAGGTTGCGCAGCGTGCGCTTCTCGTTGTCGGTCACGCGCCGCCGGTCGGCGCACGCGAGCACCTGGCGAGCCGGCGCGGCGATCCGCGCGGCGACGTCGCTTAGGCCCGCCACTTCCTCGAACGGGATGTTTAGGCGATCGGCGAACATGTGCATGATCTGCGTGCGCAGCGCATTGGCCGGCAAGGCCTGCAGCAGCGGTTTCGCCTCGAACAGCGCCTTGGCGCGCCCTTCCGGATGGTCGAGCTCCTTGCCGGCGATCGCCTCGTTGAGCAGGAACTGCGACAGCGGCATGGCGCGGCGCACCTGGTCCGAAAACGCCTCGGCACCGAATTCGCGCACGTAGCTGTCAGGGTCGTGCTCGGTCGGCAGGAACAGGAAGCGGATCGTGCGGTTGTCGGCCGCATGCGGCAGGCAGGCCTCGAGCGCGCGGCGCGCGGCGCGGCACCCGGCCGCGTCGCCGTCGAAGCTGAACACCACCGTATCGGTCTGCCTGAGCAGCTTCTGCGCGTGAATCGGCGTGCAGGCCGTTCCGAGCGTGGCCACCGCGTTCGGGAAGCCGAGCTGGGCGAGCGCCACCACGTCCATGTAGCCCTCCACCACGAGCGCGTACTTCTGGTCGCGGATCGCGAGGCGCGCCTCGAACAGCCCGTACAGCTCGCTGCCCTTGTTGAACAGGGGTGTCTCGGGCGAGTTGAGGTACTTGGGCTCGCCCGAATCGAGCACGCGGCCGCCGAAGCCGATCACGTTGCCCGTGACGTTGCGGATCGGGAACATGATCCGCTCGCGGAAGCGGTCGTAGCGGCGCGCGGTGCCCTGCGCATCGGTCTTCTCGCTGACAATCACCAGGCCGGCATCGACCAGCGTGTCGCTGCGGTAGTCCTCGAAGGCCGTCGCGAGGTTCTGCCAGCCGTCAGGCGAATAACCGAGCCCGAAGCGCATCGCGATCTCGCCGGTCAGGCCGCGCTTCTTCAGGTACCGGATTGCATTGGTCGCGACGCGCAGCTGCTTGCGGTAATAGTCGCTGGCCGTCTGCATCACGTCGGTCAGCGCGGTGGTGACCGATTTCGAAGCGGCCGGCAGCGAACCGCCCTCGCCGCCGCAGCCGCCACCGCCACGCATCGAGGGCTCGTGCGGGACGGTCAAGCCGACCGACTGCGCCAGTTCCTGCACGGCTTCAGGGAAGGTCAGCCCGGCATGCTCCATCAGGAAACCGATCGCGGTGCCGTGTACGCCGCAGCCGAAGCAGTGATAGAACTGCTTGGCCGGGCTGACAGTGAACGACGAACTCTTCTCATTATGGAATGGGCAGAGCCCCATGAAATTGGTGCCGCCCTTCTTGAGCTGGACGTAGCGGCCCACCACGTCGACGATGTCGACACGGTTCAGCAGATCCTGGAGAAAGGAACTCGGAATCACGATACAGACGTGGACAGGAGCCGGCTGGCACCACGGGGCACCCGCCCGGCGCTCACTTCGTCGACAGGGTGGTCTTGACGCTCGCGGGCAAGGCCGACATGACGGCCTTGCCGGCCAGCCTGGCCTTCAGCATGCCCATCACCTTGCCCATGTCCTGCGGGCCGGCGGCACCCATCTCGACGATTGCTGTCTGCACCGCGTCGGCCACCTCGGCCTCCGAGAGCTGCGCCAGCATGTAGGCGACTAGCACCGTCACTTCGGATTGTTCCTGCGCGACCAGGTCGTCACGGCCGGCGGCCTGGAACTGGGTGATCGAATCCTTGCGCTGCTTGAGCATGTTGTCGACCACGGCCACCACGCCGGCGTCGTCGATCGTGATGCGCTCGTTCACCTCGCGCTGCTTGATCGCGGCCTTCATGTCTTCGCGAATCTGGTCTTTCAAACTCATTGCTTCACCCGGAGAGAAAAAAATACGGAATGCCCGAGAGCCCGAGCATCAAATCGGCATAGGGGGCAGCCCTGAGGCTGCACCCCTGCCACACCACCCGGCATGCGGGTCCGCACCGGGCGGTTCGAGAAGTTGAGGTTAAGAGAGTCGGGGCACACCCAGTTGGTCGAAGTGAGCG
>JAYFRX010000063.1:0-10353 GCA_040946945.1 Burkholderia sp.
GGTTCGCAGCGGAAATCGCGTGACGTTGCCGGAAACCTTGCCCACCGACGGCACCACTACCCGTCCAGCGAACTTCTGCGCAGATCGCCCGCCTCCTCTGGCGTTTTGAAATTCCTATGCGTCGAGGTGGTGTCAGAGGGCGACGGGGGACCAACCCCGTCCCCTACTCGATATCCGTCGATGCATTCCCGAGACTCGTGGCGGTCGAGCTATTGTACAAATTTAGTGTACGAGCGATCGGCGGCATGATCAGGCGACCAGCGGTTGCTGAGCTGGTGTGCTATCGATCACCGGGGTTCCGTCCTTGAAGGGAATGCCCTTCAGAAGCTGTTCTGAGCGCGTCGAAGCCGCGGATGCGGCGCCACGATTTCTCGGCGGACTCGATGAGCTTGAACGCCATGCCGAGGAACGTCGCGCGCGACAGGCAGTTGCGAGTGCGCGTAGTGCGATGACGCACCATTGCGAATGTCGACTCGATCGGGTTGGTTGTTCTGACGCGCTGCCAGTGTTCTACAGGAAAGTCGTAGAACGCCAGCAGTTCGTCACGGTCCTTCGTGAGCTTCTCGATAGCTTTCAGATAGTTGGCCGAATACGTCGCGACCAACTGATCGAAACTGCGCGCGCCGGTATGAATGCCGTCAGCCCACCAGTAGACCCAGCGTGAAGCCGACAGATCACGCTTGTTCCACTGCTCAGATTCTTGCACCCACTGGGCCTTCAGCCGCGCCACGACGTTTGGCGAGAGCCCTTTAGCCTGTTTGCCCAGCAGTACGCTGAATGCTTCGCTCATGTCGCCCGTCGAGACGCCTCGCAGGTAGAGCCACGGCGGCGCTGCCGACGCCCGCGGCGACTTGCACACATACGGCGGTACCATGTTCGAATTGAACTTCGCTCCCGAGCCCGAACGGTCGCGCACCTTCGGCGCCTGGACCGGCACAGGACCGATGGCCGTGACGATTTCGCGCTCAGGCAGATAACCATTGCGCACGATCGCGCGCCGGCCGTCCAGCGTCTTCACGTTCGAATACTGTTCGAGCAACGCCGCCAATTCCGCCTCGATAGCCTGATGGATAATCTGCCGTGCGCTTTGCCGGATCAACTCATGCAGACCGCACGGCCCCTTGATTGCCGTTTCTACTGCTTGACTGCTCTGCGCTTCCTGCGTACGTTTCGCCATGGTGGTAGGCCTCCGGTTGCTAGGCGTTACCGCGGAAAGCAACATGCTCACGCCACCGCCTTCTCAAATCCCTCCCGACCGCCCTACACCAGATTTGACATTAACTCTCGAAGGCGAGCGGGATCGGCCAATGCGGCAGCGCATAGGTCAGCACCAGGCAGAAGGCGACGAAGGAGCACCATCCCGCGCAGCAGCGCGATCGCGAAATCGGTACCATGCGCGCGATGCGAGGAGACCGCCAGCACGCTGCCGAGCAGCGGAAACACGGGGCGAGCAGCAGGTTCGCCGCGCCTGCCGCGCGGCGGGGCCGGCAGGCCCGCCCGAAGGCAATCGCGGCCAGCGCCCCGCGGCGAACGGCGTGCCAGGCAGCCCGCACAGCGCAGTGGCCGTCATCCGCCCAAACTAGCAGGCCGGCGCTCAGCGCGATCGGCCAGGCGCGAGCCCGGCAGGTCCAGGCATAGGTGAAATTGAAGGCCTCGGATGCCAGAATGGCGGCCAGCGACGGCAGCGCCGCATGCGCGCCGAACGCGAGGCCGTGCTCGAGTGCCAGCAGGAACAGGATCGGGCCCCGGCCACCACCGGCAGCCCGGCCAGCCAGCCCGCGATCGATGGTCCGCACCAGGTGCGCCGGACATCGAGACCACGAGCAGGAACAGCAGGAAGAGCGTCAGCTTGAGCGCGAGCATGGCGAGAGCGGGTAAAGCTGGATGATACCCGCGCGCGGGTTGTTCGCCGCCGTCCGTCGCGTTCATCACCGAGATGAGGATCATGCTGACTCCATCGACCTTGCTGTTCCTGCCGGGCACCTCGGGCGACACCGGCTTCTGGCGGCCGCTGGCGGATCGCTTCGAATTCACGGCCGAGCGCGAGATCTTCGCCCATCCCCGCTTCGGCGGGGAACCCGCCGATCCGTCGATCCGCGATATCGATGTCCTGCTGGCGCGCGTGCTGGCACGCATCGAGGGCCACACCGCGCCCCCTGATCGCGCAATAGATGGGCGGCATACTGGCGGTGCGCGTCGCGCTCGCCAGGCCCGAGCTAACCACGCACCTGGTGCTGTTCGTGACCTCGCGCGGCGTCGGCATGGCCGGCCTGGGCGCGCAGGATTGGCGCGCCGATTTTCTCGCGCGCAACGGGCACCTGCCGGATTGCTTCATCGCCAGTCGCGGCAATCTCAGCGAGCGCCTGCCGGCCATCGCGCAGCGGGCCCTGCTAATCTGGGCTGGGGCGATGACGCCCCCTACAGACCCGTCGTCGTCGAACGACTGCATGACCTGCTGCTCGGCTCTGCCCTGCACGTGGTGCCGGGCGGCAAGCACTATCTGGCCCGCGTGCATGTGGCCTCGCTGGCACCGCTCGGCGACGCTCATCTGCGGTGCTGAACGCCGCCGTTTCCCGCCGCTTCCCCGGCCGTTTCCTGTCCCGTGCCGGTCTTGTGCCCGGCACGGCGCCATCGTTCCCTCCTTCTTCCTTCCTGCCGGGTTCACATCTTGCGCATGCCTTGCCGACGACTCGCGGCGCACTCGGCACGTGTGTGCAGCTACGCCTCGCCGGGCCTTGTCGCGCCGCCTGCGCCGGCATGGCCCGCCAGGCCGCGACGCGGGTTCCTGTCGGGCTCGGTTTTGTAGTTTTCTGATTAGTTACTTGACTCCGAAGCAGGCATGAAATCAAGTATCGTTCGTCAGACGCTTACGGAGCGTGCGCCATGCCCATGAACAGAATCCAGTTTCAGGCCGGTCTGTCGATGAAAGAATTTCAGGAGCAGTACGGCAACGAAGCGCAATGCGAGGCCGCGCTGGTCCGGTCTCGCTGGCCCGATGGCTGGTGCCCTCGATGCAAGGGCACGCGCTACGCCAGCGCCTACAACGGCCGGCGACTGTGGGAATGCCTGAACCAGTCCTGCCGGTACCAATGCTCGTCGATCGTCGGAACGATATTCAAGAAGACGAAATTGCCGCTGACGACCTGGTTTCTGGCGATCTACCTGGTGACGCAGAGCAAGAACGCCATCAGCAGACTGGAGCTCAAACGCCAGCTGGGCGTGAGCTACAAGACGGTCTGACTCATCAAGCACAAGTTGCTGGAGACCATGTGGCTGCGCGAAGAGCGACGCCGGCTCGACGAACGGGTCGAGGTCGACGACGCGTATCTGGGCGGGGAACGCTCCGGCGGTAAGGCTGTGGGCGTGGCGCGCCCGGCAAGACGCCGTTTGTAGCGGCCGTGCAGACCTCTGACGATGGCCGCCCTCTGTTCATGCGGCTCTCGCCCGTGCCGGGCTTTACCAAAGCGGCCCTTGAGGTCTGGGCGGCCAGCAGCCTGATGCCCACCGCGTGCGTCGTTTCCGATGGCCTGTGGTGTTTCGACGGCGTGACGCAAAAGGCTGCCAGTCATGAGCGCCATGTCACGGGCGGTGGCCGTCAGGCCGCGCAGCGCCCCGAGTTCCGCTGGGTCAACACGATGCTCGGCAACCTGAAAACGGCCCTCAAGGGCACGTACCAGGCTATCGATCACGCCAAATATGCCCATCGCTATCTCGCTGAATTCGCCTACCGTTTCAACCGCCGTTTCGATTTTCCCGCGATGGCGCCATGCTTGCTTCGGGCCGCCGTTACGACAAAACCTCATCCGCGCCGTGTGTTGATGGTCTCGGAGTCAAGTAACTAATCAGGTGTAGTTTTTTCATGCGTCCGCGTCCGACGCCATTCCGGCCTGGTCGTATCGCGCCATGTTCGCCGCCTCGCGGCCTCATGTGCCGACCGCGCATCGCAGGTCTCAATCCCACAGCCCGCCGCGGAGGAAACACATGGTCAAATCGAAAACGCCCCAGGATGCCGGAACCGTCATCGGCAAGGGCGGCGAAACGCATCATCAGCACACGGGCCAGGGCAAGCACTATCCTGAGGTGCTGACCACCAGTTTCGGCGTCCCGATCTCGGACAACCAAAACAGCCTGCGCGCCGGCGAACGCGGCCCGACGCTGCTGGAAGACTTAGTGCTGCGCGAGAAGATCTTCCACTTCGACCACGAGCGGATTCCCGAGCGCATCGTGCACGCGCGCGGCAGCGGTGCGCATGGCGTGTTTCGCTGCACCAAGGCGATACCCGAGCTGACGCGCGCCAGCCTGTTCCAGAAGGTCGGCGACGAGGTGCCGGTGTTCGTGCGCTTCTCGACGGTGGCGGGCGGCGCGGGCTCGGTCGACACGCCGCGCGACGGGCGCGGCTTCGCTGTCAAGTTCTATACGAAGGAGGGCAACTGGGACCTGGTCGGCAACAATATTCCGGTGTTCTTCATCCAGGACGCGATCAAGTTCCCCGACCTTATCCACAGCGTGAAGATGGAGGCCGATCGCGGTTATCCGCAGGCGGCCTCCGCGCACGACACGTTCTGGGATTTCGCGAGCCTGACACCCGAAAGCACCCACATGCTGATGTGGGTGATGTCGGATCGCGCGATCCCGCGCTCGCTGCGCATGATGCAGGGCTTCGGCGTGCACACCTTCCGCTTCGTCAACGCCAAGGGCCAGGGCAAGTACGTGAAGTTCCACTGGAAGCCGGTGCTCGGCGTGCAGTCGACCGTGTGGGACGAGACCGTGAAGATCGCCGGCGCGGACCCCGACTATCATCGCCGCGACCTGTTCGAGGCGATCGAGGCCGGCGATTTCCCAGAATGGGATCTCGGCATCCAGGTGTTCGACGAGGCCTGGGCCGCGAAGCAGCCCTATGACGTGCTCGACGCCACCAAACTGATTCCCAAAGAGGAGATCCCGGTCGAGCCGATCGGCCGCCTGACGCTGAACGCCAACGCGAGGAACTTCTTCGCCGAGACGGAACAGGCAGCCTTCCTGCCCTCGAACGTGGTGCCGGGCGTCGATTTTACCAACGATCCGCTGCTGCAGGGGCGCCTGTTCAGCTATCTCGACACGCAGAAGTCGCGGTTGGGCACCACCAACTTCCACCAGATCCCGATCAACGCGCCGCGCTGCCCGTTCCACAACATGCAGCGAGACGGTATGCTGCAGACGCAGGTGCCGGAAGGCCGCGCGAACTACGAACCGAACTCGTTGGCCGACGCGGGCGAGCGGGGCGGGCCGCGCGAGGCACCGATCGAGGGTTTCACCACCTTCGAGGCCAATGCGGAGCGCAATGATCCCTCGGAGAAGCTGCGCGTGCGCGCCGAGCTGTTCGCCGACCACTACAGCCAGGCGCGGCTCTATTTTCGCTCGCTGCAGCCGATCGAGCAGGCGCACCTAGCCTCAGCCTTCGTGTTCGAGTTGTCGAAGGTGTCGCTCGAGGCGGTGCTCCCGCGCATGGTGTCGAGCCTGCGCAACGTCGACGAATCGCTGGCGCAGCGCGTTGCCGACGGCCTCGCGATCGCGTTGCCGCCGGCCGCGACGCTCGCGCGCGAGCCGATCGACATGAAGCCGTCGCCGGCGCTGTCGATCGTCGGCAATGCGAAGCACACTGTGCAGGGCCGCAAGCTCGGCATCCTGTTCGACGAAGGCTCGGACAAGGCGGACATCGACAAGCTGGTGGCCGCGATCGAGAAGAGCGGCGGGCGCGCGATGCTGATCGCGCCGAAGGTCGGCGGCATCGCCGTGAAGGGCGGCACGCTGACGGCCGGCGGGCAACTGGCCGGCTCGCCCTCGGTGCTGTCGACGCGGTGGCGCTGGTGCTGGCGAAGGATGCGGCCGAGCGGCTCGCATCCGATTCTGCGGCGATCGCCTTCGTGCTCGACGCCTATGCGCACCTGAAAGCGATCGGGCACACGCCGGGCGCGCAGCCCCTGCTGGATCGGGCCGGTGTGCAGGCCGACGCGGGCGTGACGGCGCTGGGCGATGCCTTCGTGAAGGCGGCGGGGCAGCGCTTCTTCGATCGCGAGCCGAAGCTGCGGACGCTGGCCTGACCGCGGGCCGAGCGTCGGCCCGCGGTCAGGCGCGAGTTCAAGCTCAAACCCGATCCTAAGCTGAATCGGCCCGGGTTTTTCGGAGACCTCAACTCCAGATCAGCCCCGGGATGGCCACGTCGGGATTGACGTCGGCGTCGTAGTAGACACCGGCGATCTCGAAGCCGAACAGGCGCAGGAATTCGCGTTTGTAGCCGGCGAAATCGGTCAGCTCGTAGAGATTCTCGTTGGTGACCTGGTTCCACAACGCCTGCACCTTGCCCTGCACCTGCGGGTCGAGTTCCTTGTAGTCGGCGCGCAGGCGACCGTCTTGGTCGATATGCGGCGTCGAGCCGTACATCGTGTCGTGCAGCAGGCCATAGACCTGTTCGATGCAGCCTTCGTGCGTGCCGGTTTCCTTCATCACCTTAAATAACAGGGAGAGGTACAGCGGCATCATCGGGATCGCCGAGCTAGCCTGCGTGACGACCGCCTTCAGCACCGCCACGCGCGCGTCGCCACCGGTTGCCACGAGAGTCTCGCGCAGGCCGATCACGGTTTTGTCGAGATCCTTCTTGGCCGCGCCGATCGAACCGTTCCAGTAGATGTCGTGGGTGATCTGCTCGCCGAGGTAGGTGAAGGCGGTGGTCTTCGCGCCCGAGGCCAGCGCGCCGGCCTCGTTCAGCGCATCGATCCACATCTTCCAGTCCTCGCCGCCCATTACGGCGACGGTGTTGTCGATCTCTTCCTGCGAGGCTGGTTCGAGTACGGCGTACTTGATCACTTCCTTGTCGGTGTCGAGACCGCGGAATTCCAAGGTTTTGCTGATCGGCTTGAGCGTGGAGTTGTGCACCACGCCCGTCTTCGGATGCCTACGGCGCGGCGAGGCCAGGCTGTAGACCACCAGGTTGACCTGGCCGAGATCGGCCTTGATGGTGTCGATCGTGCTGCGCTTGACCTCGTCAGAGAAAGCGTCGCCGTTGATGGTCCTGGCGTAGCGGCCCTCGGCCTTGGCGAATTTCTCGAAGGCGGCGCTGTTGTACCAGCCGGCCGTGCCGAGCTTGGTCTCGCTGCCGGGGCGTTCGAAGCAGACACCCAGCGTGTCGGCCTGCGAGCCGAAGGCGGCGGAGATGCGTGCGGCGAGACCGTAGCCGGTTGACGAACCGATCACCAGCACCTTCGTCGGGCCGTTGGCGATTGGGCCTTGCTTGACGACGTAGTCGATCTGTTGCTTGACGTTCGCTTCACAGCCGACAGGATGAGTGGTCACGCAGATGAAGCCACGCACGCGCGGTTTGATGATCATGAAAGCCCCTGAATACGGTAAGCGTTGCAGCTCGACGGACGGAAACGCCGTGCATTGTAATGGAAGGCTCGGGGGGCGCGAACGATTGGCCGGTGGGGTATCCGACCCCGGCCGCGGCCGGCGTGACGGGCGGGCTACCGTCGATCCGTGGTTCCGGTGCGTGGGATGGCCGGAAAGCCCGTCGCGCCGGCTCGATGCCGGCGTCTCGCTTATTTTGTGAGCCGTGTGGTGCTCACGCGATCTGGTTCGCCTTGGAGCGCCTTGCCGCTCAGGCCTTCTGCTTGCCGATCCGCCCCGCCAGCATCGCCTCGGCGCGATCTCGTGCCGCCCCTGCCCGCGCAGGCCATTGGCCGCGACCTGCACGTCGCGCGCTGGCTTGTTCTGGTCCAGCTGAGCTTGCCTTCGAGACGCGTGATATCAATCTCGATGCCGACAATCGCCTTCGGCATCTCGTCGAGATAATCGACCATCTTCCAGGGCACCGGCTGGGTGGCCTCGTGGCGGCGCGTCAGCTTCGCCAACACGCCGCGCACGTGGCGTTCGTCGTCAGTAAGCGATCCGTGAACCCACCCCTCGCGCCGCGGGGGAGCTATTGTCAAATTTGGTGTACGAGCGATCGGCGGCATGATCAGGTGGCCAGCGGTTGCTGAGCCGGTGCGCTATCGATCACCGTGGTTCCGTCCTTGAAGGGAATGCCCTTCAGAAGCTGTTCGATCTTGTCGACGCCGCGGATGCAGCGCCACAATTTCTCGGCAGACTTGATGAGCTTAAACGCCATGCCGATGAACGTCGCGCGCGACAGGTAGTTGCGAGTGCGCGTAGTGCGATGACGCACCGTTTCGAGCGTCGACTCGATCGGGTTGGTTGTTCTGACGCGCTGTCCGTGTTCTGCAGGAAAGTCGTAGAACGCCAGCAGTTCGTCACGGTCCTTCGTGAGCTTTTCGACAGCTTGCAGATATTTGGCCGAATCTGTCGCGACAAACTGATCGAAAGTGTACCGAATTCGGTTGTTTAGACACGATTTTGCGATCAGGCGGCAAGTGGCAAGAGCGCTGCCTGACGGGCTTCGAGGGGTGTCTTGAAGCCCAGTTTTCGAGACGCCATTCGCAATTGTATCGGTCCTTGAACGCGACGGCGGCAGCACGAACTTCTTCAACGTTGTTGAACAGCCGTCCGTGGATGGCTTGCTCCTTCATGGTCCGATTGAAACGCTCGGCGACGCCGTTGGTCTGCGGCTCAGCGACGAAGGCGTAGCTCGGCGTAATCCTCCAGAACTTGAGCTGGGCGCGGAAATCGTCCGACCTGTACTGCGAGCCGTGATCCATTCGCAGGGACAGTCCGCGGCCAGCATCAGCTTCGACTGATCCGAACTGCTCGCGCACCCCTCGGCTGATTGGCTCCAGTGCGGCAAAGCGGGGTCGCCCACTTTGGTGACGTGGATGCCAACACACGCCGCGTCGCAATGATCAACCGTAGCGAAGATCCAGACCAGGCCCTCATCGACGGTTTGAACCTTGGCGCCATCGGTGCCCCACCTCTCGTTAGGCCGATCAGTCGTCATTCGACCACCTGATTAGTTACTTGACTCCGAAGCAGCCATGAAACGAAGTATCGTTCGCCGGATGCTTACGGAACGTGCGCCATGCCCATGAACAGAATCCAGTTTTAGGCCTGTCTGTCGATGAAAGAATTTCAGGAGCAGTACGGCAACGAAGCCCAATGCGAGGCCGCGCTGGTCGAGTCTTGCTGGCCCGATGGCTAGGTGTGGCTTCGATACAAGGGCACGCGCTACGCCAGCGCCTACAACGGCCGGCGACTGTGGGAATGCCTGAGCCAGTCCTGCCGGTACCAATGCTCGTCGATCGTCGGAACGACATTCGAGAAGACGAAATTGCCGCTGACGACCTGGTTTCTGGCGATCTACCTGGTGACGCAGAGCAAGAACGCCATCAGCGGACTGGAGCTCAAACGCCAGCTGGGCGTGAGCTACAAGGCGGTCTGGCTCATCAAGCACAAGTTGCGGGAGACCATGTGGCTGCGCGAAGAGCGACGCCGGCTCGACGAACGGGTCGAGGTCGACGACGCGTATCTGGGCGGGGAACGCTCCGGCGGTAAGGCTGTGGGCGTGGCGCGCCCGGCAAGACGCCGTTTGTAGCGGCCGTGCAGACCACTGACGATGGGCCGTCCTATGTTCATGCGGCTCTCGCCCCCTGCCGGGCTTTACCAAAGCGGCCCTTGAGGTCTGGGCGGCCAGAGCCGCCTGATGCCCACCGCGTGCGTCGTTTCCGATGGCCTGTGGTGTTCGACGGCGTGACGCAAAAGGGTGCCAGTCATGAGCGCCATGTCACGGGCGGTGGCCGTCAGGCCGCGCAGCGCCCCCGAGTTCCGCTGGGTCAACACGATGCTCGGCAACCTGAAACGGCCCTCAAGGGCACGTACCAGGCTATCGATCACGCCAAATATGCCCATCGCTATCTCGCTGAATTCGCCTACCGTCTCAACCGCTGTTTCGATTTGCCCGCGATGGCACCGCGCCTGCTTCGGGCCGCCGTTACGACAAAACCTCATCCTCGCCGTGTGTTGATGGTCTCGGAGTCAAGTAACTACTCAGGAAAAACCAATGAGGGGCTGTTTACTTTCTCGGCAAGCTGTTAACCTTGGATGTCTGAACAACGGAACCCAAGGGATGGAAGCGCCAATCATTGATGACGAATTGTGGACACTGATCGAACCGTTACTGCCGCCGCCCAAGCCCCGGCCCAAAGAGCATCCTGGTCGCCCACGCGTATCCGATCGGGCCGCGTTGAATGGCATCCTGTTCGTGTTGAAAACCGGTCTGCGATGGAACCATCTGCCAACCCTATTGGGCTTTGGCTCCGGCCCGACCTGCTGGCGACGACTGAACGACTGGCGCAAAGCAGGAGTATGGAATCGACTGCACGAACTGCTGCTCGACACGTTGCGCGAGGCCGGGCAGATCGATCTTTC
>JAYFRX010000064.1:0-10239 GCA_040946945.1 Burkholderia sp.
GGAAAATCGGTTTGATGCCGGTCACGACCCCTGTCAGAAGTCCGCAAAGCAACGGGATGGCAGAAAGTTTCGTCAAAACGATAAAGCGAGACTACGTTTGGCGGATGCCCAAGCCTGACGTCAGAACTGCACTGCAAAACTTGGCCATCGCGTTTGACCACTACAACGAGTCGCATCCGCACAGCGCCTTGAAATACTGCTCGCCACGCGAATTCCGCCAGCGCACAACTTCACCAACCGAAGCGTGACCGCGTGTCCGGTCATGCAGGGGCAAGTCCACCCACTACCATCGAACTGATCGGCGCAGCACTGTTTGCCGTTGCCATCCTGCATACCTTCACCACCAAGTTCTTCAAGCACTTGGCGCATACCCGACCGACACACGCCGGGGTGTGGCACCTGCTCGGCGAAGTGGAAGTGGTGTTTGGCTTCTGGGCCTTGGTGTTGGTGGTCGCTACTTTTGCCACCGATGGGGCAAAAGTAGCGACCACCTACATCGACTCGCGCAATTTCACCGAACCGCTGTTCGTCTTTGCCATCATGGTGATCGCGGGTACCCGCCCGATATTGCAAACCGCAATGGCCGGGGTGCGCCTCATCGCCCGCGTCATTCCCTTGCCGGGCAGCACGGGGTTCTATTTCACCGTGCTGTCGCTGGTGCCTTTGCTGGGGTCGTTCATCACCGAGCCTGCGGCAATGACACTGGCCGCCCTGATCTTTGCCGACAGCTTCTTTGGAAGCGGCATTTCATCGCGATTGAAATACGCCACGGTGGGCGTGCTGTTTGTAAACATCTCTATTGGCGGCACGCTGACGCCGTTTGCCGCACCGCCTGTGCTGATGGTTGCTAGCAAATGGAACTGGGACATCGCCTTCATGCTGTCGGCGTTCGGCTGGAAGGTAGCCATCGCAGTCGTTGTAAACGCCTTGGGCGCAACGCTGCTGTTTCGCAAGGAACTGAGCCAACGGTCACCAGCAGACAGCAGCGGTGGTAATCCGGTGCCAGGTGCCCTGGTATTGGTTCATCTGGCGTTTCTCGCGGGCGTCGTGGTCTTCGCCCATCACCCGGCGATGTTCACGGGCCTGTTCGTCTTTTTCCTTGGCGTGGCCCATGCCTACCAACGTCATCAAGACCGTCTGATCCTGCGCGAAGGCCTGTTGGTCGGCTTCTTTCTGGCCGGGCTGGTGGTATTGGGTGGCCAACAGCAATGGTGGCTGCAACCCGTGCTGATGAGCATGAGCAGCGATCAAGTGTTCTTCGGAGCCGCCATCTTGACTGCGTTCACCGACAACGCGGCGTTGACCTACCTCGGCTCATTGGTCGAAGGGCTGTCCGATGGCTTCAAGTACGCGCTGGTTGCCGGTGCCGTGACAGGTGGCGGTCTTACCATCATCGCCAACGCACCGAATCCGGCAGGCATCGCCATCTTGCGCGGCCACTTCGACGATGAAGCGGTGCATCCGCTGGGACTGCTGTTAGCCGCGTTGCCGCCGACCATCATTGCGGCATTGGCGTTCCGATTTCTTTGAGCACGGCACGTCTTGGCCCATCGCATGAGCTTAACGTACTTCCTGATTAGTTACTTAGCTCCGAAGCAGGCATGAAATTAAGTATCGTTCGCCAGATGCTTACGGAGCGTGCGCCATGCCCATGAACAGAATCCAGTTTCAGGCCGGTCTGTCGATGAAAGAATTTCAGGAGCAGTACGGCAACGAAGCGCAATGCGAGGCTGCGCTGGTCGGGTCTCGCTGGACCGATGGCTGGTGTGCCCTCGATGCAAGGGCATGCGCTACGCCAGCGCCTACAACGGCCGGCGACTGTGGGAATGCCTGAGCCAGTCCTGCCGGTACCAATGCTCGTCGATCGTCGGAACGATATTCGAGAAGACGAAATTGCCGCTGACGACCTGGTTTCTGGCAATCTACCTGGTGACGCAGAGCAAGAACGCCATCAGCGGACTGGAGCTCAAACGCCAGCTGGGCGTGAGCTACAAGACGGTCTGGCTCATCAAGCACAAGTTGCTGGAGACCATGTGGCTGCGCGAAGAGCGACGCCGGCTCGACGAACGGGTCGAGGTCGACGACGCGTATCTGGGCGGGGAACGCTCCGGCGGTAAGGCTGTGGGCGTGGCGCGCCCGGCAAGACGCCGTTTGTAGCGGCCGTGCAGACCTCTGACGATGGCCGCCCTCTGTTCATGCGGCTCTCGCCCGTGCCGGGCTTTACCAAAGCGGCCCTTGAGGTCTGGGCGGCCAGCAGCCTGATGCCCACCGCGTGCGTCGTTTCCGATGGCCTGTGGTGTTTCGACGGCGTGACGCAAAAGGCTGCCAGTCATGAGCGCCATGTCACGGGCGGTGGCCGTCAGGCCGCGCAGCGCCCCGAGTTCCGCTGGGTCAACACGATGCTCGGCAACCTGAAAACGGCCCTCAAGGGCACGTACCACGCTATCGATCACGCCAAATATGCCCATCGCTATCTCGCTGAATTCGCCTACCGTTTCAACCGCCGTTTCGATTTGCCGGCGATGGCGCCGCGCCTGCTTCGGGCCGCCGTTACGGCAAAACATCATCCTCGCCGTGTGTTGATGGTCTCGGAGTCAAGTAACTAATCAGGACGTGCTTTATTTTCCGTTTTCTGAGACGACCCCATGTACGACGCTGGCCGCGCGCTCGTCGAACAATGGCTGATGGTGTCTGCTCGCGCGGTGGCCGGCGACAAGCACGCGGGGCGTGCCGCCGGCGACGTGCGCTGGCATGGCTCGCATGCCTGGCCCAATCATGATGGACGAACGCAAGCTGCAGGTTCAGCGGTCCCGGCTGCGGGACAAGCGCGGCAAGGAAGTGCCGATTCCCGCCTACACGCAGCTGCGCGACGACGAACGGCTCACGCAGCGCATGTACGACATCATGGTCAGCGGCGTGTCGACCCAAAAGTATGACGAGGCGTTGCCTGAAATGGCCCACACCGTCGGCATCTCGAAGATGCAGCGTCTCGCGCCAGTTCGTGAAGGCGAGCAAGAAGAAGCTTGACGGGCTGATGGAGCGTCGCTTCGAGGATCACGACATCCTAGCCATCTACCTGGACGGTATCATCGTCGATGGGTGCCACATTCTCACCGTGATTGGCGGCGAGAGCGACGCCCAGAAGCATTTGATGGGGCTGGTGAGCAGTTCGAGCGAGAACGCCGAAGTCGTTAAGGATTTGCTGAATAGCCTGATCGAACGGGGACTGGCGACCGACCGGGACTATCTGTTCGTGATTGATGGGTCCAAGGCGCTGCGCTCGGCGATCGAGGCAGTGTTCGGTGAACGTACCCACGTCCAGCGGTGCCGGACCCACAAGATTCGCAACGCGACCGAACGGCTGGCGCAGCAGACCCGACAGCAGGTCGCCTCGGTCATGGGTGCCGCGTACAAGCTGCCGGCCGAGACGACGGCCTCGCTCGGCTGAAGGCCCAGGCGGCATGGTTGAAGACCGCCCATCCGGACGCGGCGGCCTCGCTGCTTGAGGGGCTTGAGGAAACGTTTACGGTCAACCGCCTGGACCTGACGCCGCGACTGATCCGCAGCCTGGCGACGACGGAACCTGATCGAGAATCCGAACGGCGCGGTGCGCCGCGTCAGGGGCCGGATCGACCGCTATCGCGATGTCGACATGGCGATCCGATGGGCGGTCACTGGCTTCCTGGAAGCTGAGAAGCGATTCCGCAAGCTCGGCGGTGCCGACGAGCTCTGGATGCTCGCCGTTGCCTTGCATCGTCGGACCGATAAACGCGTTGACCATGACTTGAAGTCCGTCTAACCTACCAAACCATGCTGCCCCAACCTTCAACTACGAATGGGACACCGCCGCGCGCGGCCAGCGTCGTACATCAGCGCGTCAACACTGATGCGCCTGTTCTGGATCAGAACGCGCATCGGAAGCCACAACTGCAGCGCCGCATACCGGGAATCGGGCAGCGGCATGTGACGTGACGCGCGCGAATCGCCGGCCTTCCAAAGGGAAAAGGTCTAAAAGACGCGAAGCTTTTTGACCTTTTTCGAACTTGGTGGCCTGGGTCGGAATCGAACCAACGACACGCGGATTTTCAATCCGCTGCTCTACCAACTGAGCTACCGGGCCTTAACAAATAAATAACCGAATCGTATTATAGCCAGTCCCCATCACCCTGGCAAGCCATTTTTTAAAATTCTGCAAAAACTCAGATCCCGCCCCGGTGCGCGTCAAGGTATTTGTCGACTCTGTCATACAAAGTAAGCCTGTTTATGAACCCTGCTGATTGCGACCTCGTTGACGATGGCATCGCGCTCGGAATTGAGCGCGACGGAGCCGGTAGGCGTCCAGTTGCGCGTCTGGCTCGACCAGCGCGCCGGATGCCGCTCACGAGCTGCCCGCAGCTGTTCGCGCTGATCTGACTCGCACGCGCCGTTCGTCGGCGAAGGAGCGCGCAAGGTCTGGGCACGCTTGCGCATTCAGGACGACATCCGCGTGTCCCGCGCCCGTGTCTCGCCGCTGATGCGCGAACACGGCCTGCTTTCGCCCCATCGGCAACCGCAAAAACCGCCCAATGCTCACGATGGTCGAATGACGACTGATCGGCCTAACGAGAGGTGGGGCACCGATGGTACCAAGGTTCAAACCGTCGATGAGGGCCTGGTCTGGATCTTCGTTGCGGTTGATCATTGCGACGCGGCGGGTATTGGCATCCACGTCACCACAGTGGGTGATGCCGGCCGCGGACTGTCCCTGCGAATGGATCACGGCTCGCAGTACAGGTCGGACGACTGCCGCGCCCAGCTCAAGTTCTGGGAGATTACGCCGAGCTACACCTTCGTCGCTGAGCCGCAGACCAACGGCGTCGCCGAGCGTTTCAATCGGACCGTAAAGGAGCAAGCCATCCACGGACAGCTGTTCAACCACGTTGAAGAAGTTCGTGCTGCCGCCGTCGCGTTCAAGGACCGATACAATCTGGAATGGCGTCTCGAAAAACTGGGCTTCAAGACACCCCTCGAAGCCCGTCAGGCACCGCTCTTGCCACTTGCTGCCTGATCGCAAAATCGTGTCTAAACAACCCGATCCGGTACAGTACTGTGCCACTTCTCGTCCTCATTGCGCCCCCGGATTTCCAGATCCTATGCGGGCGAAAATTATTCTGACACGGGGGGGCCCTCGGTCGGCTTCTTGCCGAGCTCGACGCCGAGCTGCTTGAGCTTGCGATAGAGGTGGGTGCGCTCCAGGCCCGTTTTTTCCGCGACACGCGTCATGCTGCCGTTCTCGCGCGCGAGGTGGTACTCGAAGTAGGCGCGCTCGAGGGCATCGCGCGCCTCGCGCAAGGGGATGTCAAACGGGATCGCCGCGGTCTGGCCCGTGAAGCCCGTCGCGGCGGGCGCGTCCTCGCCCAAGATCGGCAGCGCGGCCGCCGAGGCTACCGCCGTCGGCCCTGCCACGGGCTTTGCGGCCGGATGTTGCGGCACCGGCGCGGCACCGCGCGCGAGGCCGTACTCGACCGACTTGAGTAGCTTCTGCAGCGCAATCGGCTTCTCGAGGAAGTCAAGCGCGCCGATCTTGGTCGCCTCGACGGCGGTGTCGATCGTCGCGTGCCCGGACATCATGATCACCGGCATGGTGAGCTGCCCGTGGCTCGCCCACTCCTTCAACAACGTGACGCCGTCCGTATCGGGCATCCAGATGTCGAGCAGCACGAGATCGGGCGCCTGACGCTGGCGATACTCGCGCGCGGCCAGCGCGTTTTCTGCCACCTCGACGACATGTCCTTCGTCGGCGAGGATTTCCGAGAGCAATTCCCGGATGCCCATTTCATCATCTACCACCAAGATGGTTGCCATTTACGCTGCCCTTGTCTGCACTGTTGCTTTTGTCTTGGCGGGTGCCGTTCCGCTGTTCGCTCCGCCCTCGGAGCCCGTCGTGTCGTCCGCGAGTTGCAGGAAGAGGATGGAGACCTGCGCACCCTCGACGACTTCACCCTGCATCCGGTTGCGCAGATCGATCCGCGCACAGTGTTCGTCAACGATCTTCTTCACCGTCGCCAGCCCGAGCCCGGTACCCTTGTCCTTCGTCGTGACGTAAGGCTCGAAGGCGCGCGTGAGGATCCGCGCCGGGAAACCAGGACCGTTGTCGGAAACGGTCAGCCGCACCGCGATGCGCTTGGTCCCGTCCGCATCGGAGTCACCATATTCTACTGCCCTCGTTTCAAGCCACACACGCGGTTGCGCGACTTCGCCCACCGAATCCTGCGCGTTCTGCAGCAGGTTGTGGATCACCTGTCGCAATTGCGTGGCGTCGCCGCGGATCACCGGCAGCGGGCCTTGCTCGACCACGATTATGTTCTTGCCCTCGCCCACACCGTACAGCGTCAGCACCTCGCTGACGAGTTCATTCAGATGCAGGTTGCCGAGCAAGGCGGGCGGCGTGCGCGCGTAGTCGCGGAAATCGTCGACCATGCGCTTCATCGCCGCGACCTGGTTGACGATGGTGGTCGCGCCGCGCTTGAGTACCTCGGCGTCGCTCCGCGCGAGCTTGTCGGCCAGCTTCATCTGCAGGCGCTCGGCCGAGAGCTGGATCGGCGTGAGCGGGTTCTTGATCTCGTGCGCGAGGCGTCGCGCCACCTCGCCCCAGGCCACCGAGCGCTGTGCCGAGATCACGTCGGAGATGTCGTCGAACACCACCACGTAGCCGGACGTCTGCGGATCAGCGGCCTCGCTGGCCAGCGAGGAAGCAAGACGCGTGCCGCGTACCAGCAGCGTGAGCGGATCGATTTCGCTGGGCACCACCACCGCGAACTGCTGCTGCCAGTGGCCGCGATCCTCCGTGCCGCCGTGGCCGGCGGCCTCGCGATCGGCGAAGGCCTTGCGCACCATCGCGCCGAATTCGGCCACCGCCGCGATCTGGTCGAGCACGGTGCCGATCTGCGACTGGAACGGCTGGCGAAAGATGCGCTCAGCGCCACGGTTGGCGATGCTCATGCGGAACTGCCGGTCGAGCACGAACACGCCGGCCGTCAGGTTGGCGAGGATGCTCTCGAGATAGGTCTTCGAGTATTCGAGCGCGACGCGGTTGCGCTCCACCGCCAGACGCGCCTCGGAAAGCTGGCGCGTCATCGCGTTGAAGGACTGGGTCAGGAAGCCGAGCTCGTCGCGCGTCTTCAGCTCGCGCTTGGGCGTGTAGTCGCCCTCGGCCACTTCCTTGGTGCCCTGCGCCAGCAGGAACAGAGGCCGCGCCAGCTGGTTGCCGAGCGCCAGCGCGATCATCATCGCGATGAAGGTGGCCAGGAACAGCGCGAGCGTCAGCGTGCCGATGTACATCTTGCGCAGCCCGCTGCGGCCCAGCGACTTCTCCTGGTACTCGCGATAGGCGCGCTGCACCGCGTCGGCATTGCGCGCAAGGGTGGGCGACACCGGCTGGGTCAGCTGCAGGTAGCGCTCGGCCGGCTGCAGCAGGGCCGTAGAGGAATCGGGGATGCGCTGCACCACACGCAGCCGCAGCGCGCCCTTCGATCCGCGCGCGCGCGGATCGCCGTCCACCTCGCCCTCGATCGCCGCGTAGCCGGCGTGCTCACGTGCCTGGCCCAGCATCAGCGGGGTCGGCATGTCGTCGGGGATCAGCGCCGCGAAGTTGCCCGAGGCCTGTGCAACGATATGCAGGTCGGGCACCGCGCCCGCGCTGTCGTGGCCAGGCTCGGCGATGGTGGCGTCCTGCACGTCGAACTGGTCGCGTAGGCGCAGCAGGGTGAGCGTGGTGCCGTTGGTGTTGGTGTCGGCACTGGCAAGCTGCTCGGCCATCAGCCGCGCCTTGCTCCGAAGGTCCGACAACGAGGCGTCGAGCGTGTCGCGGCCGAGATTGAGGCCGGCCGTCAGCGCGGTCTCGACGTTGACGTCGAACCAGGACTCGATGCTGCGCGAGACGAACTGGTAAGACACGATGTAGATGATGCCGCCCGGTACTACCCCGACCAGGGCGAAGAACACCGCCAGCTTGGCCAGCAGGCGCGTGCCGAACTTGCCCTTGCGCAGCCGCACCACGATCATGCTGACCAGGCCTATCACCACCAGCAGGAACACCAGCGCAACCAGGATGTTGGCGCTATAGAGCCAGGAGTAGTAACGGTCGAAGAATTCGGTGTTGGCGCTCGCCACCGCGAGCAGCACCAGCAGCAGCAAGGCGGTGACCGCGACCGTCGAGACGATCACGCGTACTAACAAGCTCTTGCCGAAGAAGCGGCGCAGGCTATTTCGCACGATCGGCCACCGTGAAGGTAAAGCGCTTCCATTCGGACAGCAGGCTCCAGTCGCGGTTGTTCACCGCATTGACCTGGAACGGCTTAGGCATCAGCGCAGTATCGAGCTGCATGCGCACCGAGGCCGTGTAGGTCTCGCCGGGAAACACCTGGGCGTAGTCGATCACATGCCAGGAAGTCACGTGCTGGACCACCGTGAGCGCGTCCTTGAGAGTCGGGAAGCCGAGCTGCAGGCCGCCAGTCGAGACGCGATATTCGCGCGTGAGCGGCTGGAACGACAGGCGGATGGTCTGCGAGACCGACACCGGCTGCTCGTCGAACCAGTACCAGCGTGTGCGGCTCAACTCGAAATCGGTGGTGAAGTAGAGCGGGATTCCCTTGTTGACGGCGTCCTCGAGGTTGGCGTTCAGCTCGAACTCGAAGTGCGCGTCGAGCGCCCAGCCGCTACAGTCCGATTGCAGCGAGGCGCGCTGCACGTTGATCGGATCGGCATGGGCCGGCGCGACGACGGCGAGGCACAGCGCGATCGCGACCAGCAGCGCGGCCGCGAACCGAAGTGGAAGGAGGCGTGAGATCGTCACCGTTTCTGAAAGCGCGTAGAAGAATCCATCGTGGTCGGCCTGCCCCGCGGCCTCGTCGTGACCGGCATCGCCAGGCAGCCGGCTCGCGGCAGCAAATTGCCCGAGCGTGTCCAATCGTACCGCATCTTGAACCGCGTCTTCAAACCAGCACGCCTGTTGCTCGCCTTCCTCGGGGAAGATCGAGCAGGTCTCACGTACAGAGCAATTCGCCGCCCGGCTTCAGCAGCGGCCACAGCATCAGCGATCCGTGCCCCCTTGCGCCGCGACAGCCAATCGGCTAACCAGCAGCGCTTCGTAGGCGAGAGTTAGAGATGGTTTCATAGAGACGGATCGGCTCGGCGAAGGGTATTCGAGCAGATCAGGCAGCAACCGAGTTTGAGGAACGCGCCGTGAATGTCAGCGCGGCGCTCGAAATGAATGCGGAGACGGCGGAAGTGATGCAGCCAGGCATGTGTGCGTTCGACGACCCAGCAATATTTGTCAAGGCCACTGCCATGTTCGGTACGGCGCTTGGCGATTACCGGCTCGATACCGCGATCACGCAACGCTCGTCGATGCCGCTCGGAGTCGTAACCACGATCGGCGTAGACCACACGGGGTCTGCTCAGTGGGTGGCCGCGCAATCTGCGAATCGGCGGAAGCGCATCGATCAGCGGCAGCAATTGCGTAACGTCGCTGACGTTCGCGCCGGTCAGGATCGCGGCGAGCGGGGTGCCGTAGGCGTCGGTGACGATGTGGTGCTTGGAACCGGGTCGCGCGCGATCGGTAGAGTTTGGTCCAGTTTTTGGCCGGCCCCAACGGCGCGAATCGATGATGAATCGACGGCGGCTTGTGAGAAGTCGATCTGGTTGGCTGCGCGCAACTTTGCAAGCGGTAGCTCGTGCAAGCGATCCCATACGCCGGCTGCTTGCCAATCGCGCAGCCATCGCCAACATGTCAAGCCCGAGCCGCATCCCATCTCGGCTGGCAGGTCGCGCCAGCGTAGTTCGGAAGAGGATGCCGGTCAGCGCGGCGCGATTCGAAACAGGCAGGCGGCCCGGGTTCTTCTCGCTCCGCGGTTTTGGGGGGGGAGGGGCGGCAGCAACGGATCAATCAGTGTCCACAATTTATCGTCGATGATCGGCTTGCCCATCTCCTTGGTCTCGATTATTCCGATGCCTGAGGTTAACAAGCTCGCCGCGAAAGTTAACAGTCCCAATTGGCCTTTTTGAAACCGTCTCTTAGAGGTCGGTTCAAAAATACTGCTCGGCACGCCTGAAGATGTTCCAGCAGACGGGGCGCAGCCAAATTTCAAGAATGCTTCGTGAATGTCAGCTCGACGATCGAAGCGTATGCGAAGACGACGGAAGTTGTGGAGCCACGAGTGAGTCCGTTCAACGACCCAACGGAATTTGCCCAGACCACTG
>JAYFRX010000065.1:0-10184 GCA_040946945.1 Burkholderia sp.
TTCGGGCCAGTTTTTCGCCCGCCCCAACAGTTCGTACCGACGAGGAATCGACGGCAGCGTATGAAAGATCGATCTGCCCGGCCTCGCGCAACGTGTCGAGCAGCAGTTCGTGCAGTCGATCCCATATTTCTGCTTTGCGCCAGTCGTTCAGTCGTCGCCAGCAGGTCTGGCCGGAGCCAAAGCCCAATAGGGTTGGCAGATGGTTCCATCGCAGACCGGTTTTCAACACGAACAAGATGCCATTCAGCGCCGCCCGATCCGATAGGCGTGGACGACCAGGATGCTCTTTGCGCCGGGGCTTGGGCGGCGGCAGTAACGGTTCGATCAGTGTCCACAATTCGTCATCAATGATTGGCGCTTCCATCTCTTGGGTTCCGTTGTTCAGACATCCAAGGCTAACAGCTTGCCGAGAAAGTAAACAGCCCCCTCATTGGTTTTTGAACTGGCTTCTAAAGAGGTGTCCAGTGGCCGAGCCCCGACGTATGCGTGAGCAAGTGGTGAATGCTGATTATTGGCTCGCTGCCGTCGGCCAGTCGGGGCCGGAATTCTGGCAGCCAGCGCGTGACCGGCGCATCGAGCGCGAGTTTGCCGCGCGCCACCGGCCGCAGCACCGCCAGCGTGACGATCGGCTTCGTCACCGAGGCGAGCCGGAACAGCGTGTCCTCACGCATCGGCCGCCGCGCCTCGCGGTCGGCCAGCCCCTTGCGCGCGGCGATACAGCACGTCGCCATGCTGCGCGCCAATCGCCACTGCGCCGACCAGGCACAGCTCTTGCGGCGTCTGGTCGAACACGGCATCGAGACGGGCGGCCAGTGGGGCGGGATCAAGGGAGGGGGTGGTCGAGTCGAGCGAGTCAGCGGTCATGGCGAGGTCCGGTTGCGGAAAATCCTGATTCTAGACAGAGCGACTCCGACTTGCACCGGGCTTGCGCTCGCCCCCACGGTGCCGATACAGTTCCGCTTCGGGACCGGTACCGCTTGCCCATCTGCTCCCGGTGGTATCCCGTGCGCGGCTTGGATGCCCTCTGCCCGCCGTTTGCCTGCGTTTATCTGCTTCTCGCCGGCTGTTTATTCGTTTCCTGCTTCCCATCCCCCTCGCGTTCCGCCAGGCCAGCCTCGCCCAGTCTCGCCCAAGCCTCTAATACCACCGACCTGATCGCGCTCGGCACGCCGGCGATGGTGTTCGCGCGCCCCGACACGGCCGATAGCGGCGAAATGCCGGCCGGCTTCGCGCTGGGCGTGATGGTAAGCTTCGCGGGCCTCGCCACGACCGCGGCCGGCTGCGCGAACTGCGCGCCTGAGTACGCGCAGGCGACGCGAGCGCCCCCGAGACAAGCGCCTTCGACCGGCCTTTTGCGTCCGCGCGCGGTCATCGCCCACCCAAGCCCGCTATCATGTGCGCAATTTTAGCGCTCGCCGGTTCGGCGAGCCTCCGGTTGGAGAACCCATGGCCTTGCCTCAGGACAGCGTCAACATGGCACTTTTTTGCGACTTCGAAAACATCGCGCTCGGCGTGCGCGACACGAAGTTCGAGAAATTCGACATCAAGCCGGTGCTCGAAAAACTGCTGCTGAAGGGCAGCATCGTGGTCAAGAAGGCCTATTGCGACTGGGATCGCTACAAGACCTTCAAGGGCGCCATGCATGAGGCGAGCTTCGAGTTGATCGAGATCCCGCATGTGCGCCAGTCGGGCAAGAACTCGGCCGATATCCGGCTGGTGGTCGACGCGCTCGATCTTTGCTACACGAAATCGCATGTTGACACCTTCGTGATCATCAGCGGCGATTCGGATTTCTCGCCGCTAGTCTCGAAGCTGCGCGAGAACGCCAAGCGCGTGATCGGCGTGGGCGTGAAGAACTCGACCTCGGATCTGCTGGTTGCCAACTGCGACGAATTCATCTTCTACGACGACCTCGCCCGCGAGTTGCAGCGAGCCCAAGCCAAACGCGAGTTGCGCACGAGCGCCGACAGTGGCAAGCGCGCGGCCGACGACAAGCAGCGCAAGCAGGACGGCGACACGCGCAAGCTCGAGGCGATCACGATCGCGGTCGAGACCTTCGACGCGCTCGCCTCCGAGCGCAGCGACAGCGGCAAGATCTGGGCCTCGGTGCTCAAGAGCGCGATCAAGCGGCGCAAGCCGGGTTTCAACGAGACCTACTACGGCTTCCGTGCCTTTGGCAACCTGCTCGACGAGGCACAGGCGCATGGGCTGCTCGAGATCGGCCGCGACGAGAAGTCGGGCACCTATGTGTCGCGTCCGGTCCAGGGCGCGGCGGCCCAGCCGGGCTTCGGCACGGAAGCGTTGAAGGCTGCCGACGAGGCGATCGGTACCGATGAGGCAGCGGCGCCGCAGCAACCGGCGCGGCATGGTGGCGGTTCGCGCCACCGCGACCAGAAGGAACACAAGCAGCAGAAAGAGCGCCGCGCGTACCAGGACGGCGGCCGTCGCCAGGATGGCGAGACGGAAACCGAAGCGGCCGTGCAGCCGGTGCAGGCCGAGACAAAACGCGAATCGCGGCATGAGGGCGAGCGCCGCCACGCGCGGGACGAGGCCAAGCACAGCAAGGAACGCGGTTCGAGCAAGCCGGAACAGATGCCGCTGAGCGAGGAAGCGCCGGCCCACGAGGTGCCCGAGCGGGCCGAGCCGGTGGTGGTCGAAAGCACGCCGGCCATGCCCGACGAAGTGGTGCCGGCCTTCGCCGACGTCGCCGACGATGTGCCGCCGGCGACGCAGGCCGACGAGGCACTGGTTGCGGCCGCCAAGTCGACGACGGGCGCGAAGAAGACTCCGGCTCGCGCACGCAAGGTGGCCGCGACGAAAACCGCTGTCGCCGCGCAAACCGATGTCGGTGCCGAAACCGCGCCGCCGGACGACTTGCTGTCCGGCACGAGCGAGGCAGCGGCCGACGACGAGGCCGCATCGGCTGCCCCGGCCAAGCGCGCCCGCACGACGCGCAGCAGCACCACGCGGGCACGCCGCCCGCGTGGCACGGCCGGGACCGGCAACGAGTCCTGAGATCGGCTCGGCGGCTCGACCATGAGCCATGATCGACGGTGCCCCGTGTGTACCGGATCCGGTTGTTTAGACACGATTTTGCGATCAGGCGGCAAGTCGCAAGAGCGGCGCCTGACGGGCTTCGAGGGGTGTCTTGAAGCCCAGTTTTCCGAGACGCCATTCGCGATGGTATCGGCCCTTGAACGCGACGGCGGCAGCACGAACTTCTTCAACGTTGTTGAACAGCCGTCCGTGGATGGCTTGCTCCTTCATGGTCCGATTGAAACGCTCGGCGACGCCGTTGGTCTGCGGCTCAGCGACGCAGGCGTAGCTCAGCGTAATCCCCCAGAACTTGAGCTGGGCGCGAAAATCGTCCGACCTTTACTGCGAGCCGTGATCCATTCGCAGGGACAGTCGGCGGCCGGCATCAGCTTCGACCGATCCAAACTGCTCGCGCACCCCTTGGCTGATTGGCTCCAGTGCGGCAAAGCGGTCGCCCACTTTGGTGACGTGGATGCCAACACACGCCGCGTCTCAATGATCAACCGCAGCAAAGATCCAGACCAGGCCCTCATCGACGGTTTGAACCTTGGCGCCATCGGCGCCCCACATCTCGTTAGGCCGATCAGTCGTCATTCGAGCATCGTAAGCATTGGGCGGTTTCTGCGGTTGCCGATGGGGCGAAAGCAAGCCGTGTTCGCGCATCAGCGGCGAGACACGGGCGCGGGACACGCGGATGTCGTCCTGAATGCGCAAGCGTGCCCAGACCTTGCGCGCCCTTTCGCCGACGAGCGGCATGCGAGTCAGATCGGCGCGAACAGCTCCGAGCCGCTCGTGATCGGGCACCTTCGGCTTTGGGCCACGTCGGACAGGGGCAAGTGGGGTGACCTTGTTGAGCGCCCTGGCGCGCTCGGCATAGATCGTCGCGCGCGGAAAATCGAGCGCCTGGCACACCCCCGCTGCAATCCGAAGGGTTTTGGCCTATCGTCGAGATTGCGCGGCTCATGTCGACGACTTCCGTACGATCAAAGGGCGGCGCTGCTGCCGCTCGCGCTCCATGCGCAGCATTTCGAGACCCCCATGGTCAGTTCCCCCACGCGAGGCACGGCGTCCTTGACGCTTGACTTCCAGCGGATCAATCTGGCGTAACTTCAGTCCGTCTTCAAGACCGCAAGACCGGCCAGGCCAAGCTCACGCCACGCCACTGCTTGAGTTCGGCAATCGTTACGCCCGCGAGAAACGGCGTCAACGGATTCGCCGCGCAACAAACGCAAGACGACAGCATGCGTCGGCTCCGGTTTTTCTAGACACAGATTTGGGGTAAAACGCATCCAAACTGGATGTCTGGGATGTTGAAGAAGGTAGACACCGCCAGCGCCGCCGAATTCAAGCGCTGGTCCGTCGGGCACAAACGCCCTGTCGTCCTGCGCTTGCTGCGCGGCGAATCGATTGACCCGGTGTCTCGCGAAGTTGGCGTCACGATCGCCGGGCTCGAACAATGGCGCGAACTCGCCCTGGCAGGCATCGAAGCCGGTCTGAAGTCGCGCCAGACCGATCCGTTGGAAGTCAAGCTCAAGGAAGCCGTGCATCGCGTCGGCGAACTGACCATGGAGGTCGAAATGCTGCGCATGGAGCGCGAGCGGCAGGAGCGCCGCCCTTTGAGCGTCCCGAGCTCGTCGACATGAGCCACACGATTTCCGCGACAGGCAAACCCTTCGGATTGTAACGGGTATGCCAGGCGCTCGACTTGCCGCGCTCCACGATCTATGCCGAGCGCGCCAGGGCGCTCAACAAGGTCACCCCACTTGCCCCTGTCCGACGTGGCCCAAAGCCGAAGGTGCCCGATCACGAGCGGCTCGGAGCTGTTCGCGCCGATCTGACTCGCATGCCGCTCGTCGGCGAAAGGGCGCGCAAGGTCTGGGCACGCTTGCGCATTCAGGACGACATCCGCGTGTCCCGCGCCCGTGTCTCGCCGCTGATGCGCGAACACGGCTTGCTTTCGCCCCATCGGCAACCGCAGAAACCGCCCAATGCTTACGATGCTCGAATGACGACTGATCGGCCTAACGAGATGTGGGGCGCCGATGGCGCCAAGGTTCAAACCGTCGATGAGGGCCTGGTCTGGATCTTCGCTGCGGTTGATCATTGCGGCGCGACGTGTGTTGGCATCCACGTCACCAAAGTGGGCGACCGCTTTGCCGCACTGGAGCCAATCAGCCAAGGGGTGCGCGAGCAGTTCGGATCGGTCGAAGCTGATGCCGGCCGCGGACTGTCCCTGCGAATGGATCACGGCTCGCAGTACAGGTCGGACGATTTGCGCGCCCAGCTCAAGTTCTGGGGGATTACGCCGAGCTACGCCTTCGTCGCTGAGCCGCAGACCAACGGCGTCGCCGAGCGTTTCAATCGGACCATGAAGGAGCAAGCCATCCACGGACGGCTGTTCAACAACGTTGAAGAAGTTCGTGCCGCTGCCGTCGCGTTCAAGGGCCGATACCATCGCGAATGGCGTCTCGAAAAGTCGGGCTTCAAGACACCCCCTCGAAGCCCGTCAGGCACCGCCCTTGATACTGGGCCGCCTGATCGCAAAATCGTGTCTAAACAACCAGATCCGATACACTTCCGCCTTGGAAGCTTGGCAAGCCCGCTCGCAAACCGAAGACCTGACCGTTAGCCGATCGGCCGTCGCGGCCAAAGGAGGGCACGGATCGCTGACCGCGTACAGGCTGGAGAAAACGCGCGCGACAAAGAACTTGAGCTTTTCGGCTTCGAGAGGTTCGCATTTTGGCGGAAAGGGTGGGATTCGAACCCACGGTACGGTACAACCGTACACCGGATTTCGAGTCCGGCGCATTCGACCTCTCTGCCACCTTTCCTGTTACTGCTTCGCAGTTCTATATTCTATATCCGGCGCGCTGCCTATCAGAGCATTTTATAACAAATCTTTCCGTCTTTTAAAGGCATTTTCGCAAAAAATTTTCACGGGCTATCTGACGAAGGGGCCGCACGCGATGCGTGCGCACAGCACCAGACTCTCGACCTCAGACCGCTGCGTTCGGCAGCTCGATCTTCTCCAAGCCGCCCAGGTACGGACGCAGCGCGACGGGCACCGTCACCGAGCCATCGGCGTTCTGGTAGTTCTCGAGCACGGCCACCAGCGCGCGGCCGACAGCGAGGCCCGAGCCGTTCAGCGTATGCACGAGCTCGGGCTTGCCCTGCGCGTTGCGGAAACGCGCCTGCATGCGGCGCGCCTGGAACGACTCGGTGTTCGAGCAGCTCGAGATCTCGCGATAGGTGTTCTGCGCTGGCAGCCAGACCTCCAGGTCGAAGGTCTTGGCGGCCGAGAAGCCCATGTCGCCCGTGCACAGCGTGATCACGCGGTACGGCAGTTCGAGCTTCTGCAGGATCGCCTCGGCGTGGCCGACCATCTCGTCGAGCGCCGCGTAGGAGGTGCCCGGTGTGGCGATCTGCACCATCTCGACCTTGTCGAACTGGTGTTGGCGGATCATGCCACGCGTGTCGCGGCCATACGAGCCGGCCTCGGAGCGGAAGCACGGCGAATGCGCGGTCAGCTTGATCGGCAGCGCCGCGGCGTCGACGATCGAATCGCGTACCGTGTTGGTCAGCGTGATCTCGGAGGTCGAGATCAGGTATTGCGTGACGGTATTTTCCTCGCCGCCCTTCTCGACGCGGAACATGTCGTTGGCGAACTTCGGCAGCTGCCCGGTACCGTAGAGGATTTCCGGGTTCACGATGTACGGCGAATAGGTTTCCGTATAACTGTGCTGCTGCGTGTGCGTGTCGATCATGAACTGCGCCAGCGCCCGGTGCAGGCGCGCGATCGGGCCGCGCAGCATGGTGAAGCGCGCCCCCGAGAGCTTCGCGCCCGTCTCGAAATCGAGGCCGAGCGGAGTGCCGACGTCGACGTGATCGCACACATCGAAATCGAAGCTGCGCGGCGTGCTCCAGCGGCGCACCTCGACATTGCCCGTCTCGTCCTTGCCGACCGGCACGCTCTCGTGCGCCAGGTTCGGCATCTCGAGCAGCAGCGCCTGCATCACGCCTTGGATTTCGTCGAGCTTGGCGGCCGAGCTCTTCATCTCGTCGCCGATCCCGCCGACCTCGGCCATCACGGCCGAAGTGTCCTCGCCCCGCCCCTTCATCGCGCCGATCTGCTTCGACAGGCTGTTGCGGCGCGCCTGCAGTTCTTCGGTGCGGGTCTGGATCGCGCGGCAATCCGCCTCGAGCGAGGAGAACCTGGCGACGTCGAGGGTGTAGCCGCGATCGGTGAGGCGCTTGGCGACGCCGTCGAGGTCTTTGCGCAGCAACTGGATGTCGAGCATGGGAGGACTTGGAAAAATCGCTGTGTGAAACACGAATTTTAACGCATGGCGGTGGCGGCCCGGCGGCCCCGCTGCGCATCAGGCAACTTATTCAGGCTTGCCGGCCTCGCGATCGAGTTCGCGCAGCCAGTTCAGCTTCTCGGCGATCTTGGTCTCGAGTCCGCGCGGTACCGGCTGGTACCAGTGCGGCTCGCGCATGCCTTCGGGCAGGTAGCTCTCGCCGGCCGCGTAGGCATTCGGCTCCTCGTGCACGTAGCGGTACTCGTGGCCGTAGCCGAGTTCCTTCATCAGCGTGGTCGGCGCATTGCGTAGGTGGACCGGTACCTCGCGCGACTTGTCCTGCCGCACGAAAGCCATGGCCGCGTTGAAAGCGTTGTAGCCGGCGTTGCTCTTGGCCGCGCAGGCCAGGTAGATCACGGCCTGGCCCAGCGCCAGCTCGCCCTCGGGCGAGCCCAGCCGCTCGAAGGTGGCAGCCGCGTCATTGACTATCTGCATCGCGCGCGGATCGGCCAGGCCGATGTCTTCCCAGGCCATCCGCACGATGCGGCGCGACAGGTACTTGGGATAGGCACCGCCGTCGAGCATGCGGCAGAACCAGTACAGCGCCGCATCCGGGTTCGAGCCGCGCACCGACTTGTGCAGCGCCGAGATCTGGTCGTAAAAGTTGTCGCCGCCCTTGTCGAAGCGGCGCGCGTTCAGCGTCATCGCGTTCGAGATGAAATCGGCGTCGATCCAGTTGGTGCACGCAGACAGCGCCGCCGTCTGCGCATGCTCGAGCAGGTTCAGGAAGCGGCGCGCGTCGCCGTCGGCATAACCGATCAGCGTATCGACGGCCTTGTCCTCGAACGCGAGCCCGTCGAGCGCGATCTGCTGCGCGCGCGCCAGCAGCTGGCGCATCTCCTCGTCGTTGAGCGACTTCAGTACATAGACCTGGGCCCGCGACAGCAGCGCCGAATTGACCTCGAAGCTCGGGTTCTCGGTAGTTGCACCGATGAAGGTGACCAGCCCCGATTCGACGAAGGGCAGCAGCGCATCCTGCTGACCCTTGTTGAAGCGATGGATTTCGTCGACGAACAGGATCGTGTGGCGGCCGTTGCGATGCAGCGTGTCCTTGGCCTGCTCCATCGCCTCGCGGATGTCCTTCACGCCACCGAGCACCGCCGACAGCGCGATGAACTCGCACTCGAAGGCATTCGCGGTAAGCCGCGCGAGCGTAGTCTTGCCGACGCCGGGCGGTCCCCAGAGGATCATCGAGTGCGGTCGGCCCGAATCGAACGCGAGCCGCAGCGGCTTGGCCTCGCCGAGCAGGTGCGTCTGGCCGATCACCTCGTCGAGCGTCTTCGGGCGCAGCGCCTCCGCGAGCGGACGGCGCGGTTCGATTTCAAACAGATCGGACATGGATCTCGACTCCTGCAATGACCGGCGCGGCGTCCATTGCCGCACCAGCCTGACATTATGACAGCAGGCGCGCCGCCCGCCCCCGGCCGATCGGACAGGATGGCGACTTGCCGCGACATCGGCCCGCTTCGGACCGCGCCGCCGGGCGCGCCGAAACGAAACGGACCTGCCATTGCTGGCAGGTCCGTCCCATCACCGCGCGCGGCGTCAGCCCTTAATCACGTCGGCACCCTTGGGTACCGCGAAACAGAAGATATCGGCCGGCAGCGCGGGATTCGTCTGCATATTGGTGAAAGTCAGCAAGGTGACGTTGCCGAATACGTCGTGCAGCTCCATCGCCGCCAGCGTGCCGCCCTTGAAGCCGATGCCGATGCGCTGGAACTGCGTGTCCTGCGACTTCGGCTGCATCTCGACCCAGTCGATGCCGCCTTTCTCGCCCGCGTCGCGCAGCGTGTAGTTCCTCTCGACGTCGTTGCTGCCGAACAGGATCGCGGCCGGGCTCGCGCCGAGCGCGCCCGAGAGCTTGCGCTCGGTGACCTGGTTTAGGTCCTTGTCGTAGACGTAGAGCGTGTCGCCGTCGGCCTGCAGCAGCTGCTGGTAGGGCTTCTCGTAGGACCAGACGAACCTTCCGGGACGCGAGAACACGAAGCTGCCGCTGGAATTGTCGGTCAGCATCGCGCCGCTCGCGCCCTTGGCGGGGACCTTGACAATCTGCTGGGTGAAGCCGCCCTTGGCGGTCTTGACCTGGGCGATGAAGGCCTTGAGCTGGTCGGTGCCGCCCGCGAAGGCCTGCGAGGCGACCGCCATCAGGGAGGTGCCAGCCAGCGCCGCGACGAAGCGGCGAACCGCCGGGAACTGCACGAACGTGAATGGTTGCATGAGCTATTATCAAATCTGATGTACGAGCGATCGGCGGCATGATCAGGCGACCAGCGGTTGCTGAGCCGGTGTGCTATCGATCACCGGGGTTCCGTCCTTGAAGGGAATGCCCTTCAGAAGCTGTCCGATCTTGTCGACGCCGCGGATGCGGTGCCACGATTTCTCGGCGGACTCGATGAGCTGGAACGCCATGCCGAGGAACGTCGCGCGCGACAGGCAGTTGCGAGTGCGCGTAGTGCGATGATGTACCGTTGCGAACGTCGACTCGATCGGGTTGGTTGTTCTGACGCGCTGCCAGTGTTCTGCAGGAAAGTCGTAGAACGCCAGCAGTTCGTCACGGTCCTTCGTGAGCTTCTCGACAGCTTTCAAATATTTGGCCGAATCCGTCGCGACCAACTGATCGAAAGCGACAAGGGCCTCGGCACGCGTTACGGCGTGCCAGATTGGGCGGTGTCCCATTCGTAGTTGAAGGTTGGGGCGGCAGGGTTTCGTAGGTTAGGCGGACTTCAAGTCATGGTCAACGCGTTTATCGGTCGGACGATGCAAGGCAACGGCGAGCATCCAGAGGTTCGT
>JAYFRX010000066.1:0-10128 GCA_040946945.1 Burkholderia sp.
GACTATCGCTCACTTCGACCAACTGGGTGTGCCCCGACTCTCTTAACCTCAACTTCTCGAACCGCCCGGTGCGGACCCGCATGCCGGGTGGTGTGGCAGGGGTGCAGCCTCAGGGCTGCCCCCTATGTCGATCAGCCGAGCGGGTCGATCAGACCTGCGCGCCGGCATTCGGATCGTTCGGATCGTGCGCGCCCTTCTTCTCGCGAATCAGATCTTCGCGGCGGATGCCGAGCCACATCGCCAGCGAGCTCGCCACGAACACCGACGAGTAGATGCCGAACATGATGCCAACCGTCAGCGCGAGCGCGAAGTAGTGCAGGGTCGGGCCGCCGAAGAAGAACATTGACAGCACCATCATTTCTGTCGAGGTGTGGGTGATGATGGTTCGCGACATGGTTCTGGTGATCGCGTGGTTGATCACCTCCTGGACCGTCATCTTGCGCTCGCGGTGGAAGGTCTCGCGGATCCGGTCGAAGATCACCACCGACTCGTTGACCGAGTAGCCGAGCACGGCCAGCACGGCGGCCAGCACCGACAGCGAAAACTCCCACTGGAAGAAGGCGAAGAAGCCAAGAATGATCACCACGTCGTGCAGGTTGGCGATGATGCCGGCCACCGCGTATTTCCACTCGAAGCGGAACGACAGGTAGATCACCATGCCGATCACCACGCAGGCCAGCGCGAGCAGGCCGTCGGTGGCGAGTTCCTTGCCGACCTGCGGGCCCACGAACTCGACGCTCTGCAGCTGCGTGTCGGCGTTCTGCGCCTTGAGGCCCGCCATCACCTGGTCGCTCTGCTGGGTCGAGGTCAGGCCCGGCTTCAGAGCCAGGCGGATCAGCACGTTGCGCGAGGTGCCGAAGCTCTGCACTTGCGCGTCGCCGTAGCCGAGCTTGCCGAGCGTAGCGCGCACCGGCTCGAGTTCAGCGGCCTGCTGGTACTGCACTTCGAGCACCGTGCCGCCCGTGAACTCGACCGACAGATGCAGGCCGCGATGCACGAGGAAGAACACGGCCGCCAGAAAGGTCACCAGTGAGATCACGTTGAAGACCAACGCGTGCCGCATGAACGGGATGTCTTTGTGGATGCGGAAAAATTCCATGTGCGTTCTCCGGCGCTTAGTTGGACGAGCTCGGCGTCTTCGGCGGCACGCCGGGGCCAGAGCGGCGGCGCGCGACCGGCTTCGCGCCGCCCTTGCCCGCCGTTGCCTTGGCCGCAGCCTGGCGGGCCGCCTTCGCGGTATCGGTGTCGCCGTCCTGCTCGAGGAAGGCCTGGCTGACCGCGTCGGCCGCATCGACCGCGACCGGCTTCCAGACCTGGCCGATCGCCACCGACTTGAGCTTCTTGCGGCCGCCGTACCAGAGATTGACCAGGCCGCGCGAGAAGAACACCGCCGAGAACATCGAGGTCAGGATGCCGATGCAGTGCACGATTGCGAACGCGCGCACCGGGCCCGAACCGAAGGTGAGCAGCGCGAGGCCGGCGACCAGGGTGGTGATGTTCGAGTCGAGGATGGTCGCCCAGGCGTACGCGTAACCCTGCTGGATCGCGACCTGCGGCGGCGCGCCGCTGCGCAGCTCCTCGAGGATCCGCTCGTTGATCAGTACGTTCGAGTCGATCGCCATGCCCAGCGCCAGCGCGATGGCGGCGATGCCCGGCAGGGTCAGGGTGGCCTGCACCATCGACAGCGCAGCCACCAGCAGCAGCAGGTTGACCGACAGGCCGATCACCGAGATCGCGCCGAACAGCATGTAGTAGGCGATCATGAACACCGCGATCGCGACGAAGCCCCAGATCACCGAGTGTATGCCCATGCGGATGTTGTCGGTGCCGAGGCTCGGGCCGATGGTGCGTTCCTCGATGATGTCCATCGGCGCGGCCAGCGAGCCGGCGCGGAGCAGCAGGGCCAGGTCGTTGGCGGCCTGCGGGGTCGGCTGGCCGGTGATCTGGAAGCGGTCGCCGAGCTCGGACTGGATGGTCGCGACGGTCAGCACCTCGCCCTTGCCCTTCTCGAACAGCACCATCGCCATCGGCTTGCCGATGTTCTCGCGCGACACGGCGCGCACCGCGCGGCCGCCTTCCGCATCGAGGCGTATATTGACCGAGGGGCGCTGGTGTTCGTCGAAACCGGCCGAGGCGTCGATGATGCGATCGCCCGTGAAGATCACCTGCTTGCGCAGCAGCACCGGTGCCTGGTTGCCCTGCGTGAACAGCCCGTCGCCTGGCGGCACCGGGTCGTTCGGGTTGGGGCGCAGGTTGACCGGGTCGGCCATGCGCGCTTCCAGCGTGGCGGTGCGGCCGATGATGTCCTTGGCCTTGGCGGTGTCCTGCACGCCCGGCAGCTCCACCACAATGCGGTCGCGGCCCTGCTGCTGGAGGATCGGCTCGGACACGCCGAGTTCGTTGACGCGGTTGTGTAGAGTGGTCAGGTTCTGCTTGAGGGCGGCGTCCTCGACGGTGGCCTGCACGGCCGCCGAGAAGGTGCCGACCACCTGGTAGCCGCCGCTCGGCTGGGTGGCCCATTGCAGTTCGGTGATCGAGCCGGTCAGGAAGCGGCGCGCCTGCTCGGCGGTGTCCTGGTCGGCAAAATTGGCGACCACCGACAGGTCGACGCGGTTCACGCCGCCGTCGCGGATACCCCTGTCGCGCAGCTGCGAGCGCACGTCGGAGGCGTCCGAGTCGAGCTTCTTGGCCAGCGCGCCGATCATGTCGACCTGCAGCAGGAAGTGCACGCCGCCGCGCAGGTCCAGGCCGAGGTACATCGGTAGCGCGTGCAGCGCGGTCAGCCAGCGTGGCGAGGCGCTCTGCAGGTTCAGCGCGATGACGTATTGCGGATCGCTCGGGTCGCTGTTGAGCGCCTTCTGCAAGAGATCCTTCACGCGCAGCTGAGTATTGGTGTCCTTTAGGCGCACGCGGATGTTCGCGTTGTTTGTCGAAGAATTGTCGAAGATGATGTCGTCCGGCGCGACCTGGGCGGTGGCCGGAGCGGCCCGCACCTGGCCGAGCGTGCCCGAGTCGATTTTGACCGTGGCCTTGCCGCTCGACACCTGCACCGCCGGCGCTTCGCCGTAGAAGTTGGGCAATGTGTACAGAAGGCCGATCGCGAGCGCGACGACCATCACGACATATTTCCAGATTGGGTAACGATTCATGAAAAGGCCGAACGGGAAAGTTGGCTTGAAAAGCGTCGCGTCCGGCTCCCGCGCGAGCGACGCGCGCGCCTGCCGGGATGCCGGACGCTCGAAGTGCGGCTACAGCGACTTGATCGTGCCCTTCGGCAGGATGGTCGTCACGGCCGACTTCTGGACCGTGATCTCGGTGCCTTCCGCCACTTCGACGCCGACGTAGGCTTCGCCGACCTTGGTGACCTTGCCGACCAGGCCGCCGTTGGTCACGACTTCGTCACCCTTGGCCATCGCGGCGAGCATGTTGCGATGCTCCTTCTGACGCTTCATCTGCGGACGGATCATGATGAAGTAGAGCACCGCGAACACCAGGATGAGCGGCAGGAAGCTCATCAAGCTCGATTCGACGCTGCCGCTAGCGCCTTGCGCGAATGCATTGCTGACAATGGACAACGACACGTTGGTCTCTCCGTTGGGGAAAATCAGAAAAATAGCCGCTCATTGTACCACCGGCGAAAACCGCGACAGCATGGCAAATGCGCTTTTGGATCAAGCTGTTAAGCCGTCACCCAAGGATTTGCCCCGTATTTTCCGCACACAAGCCTCGATTATCGAAATAATATTGTAATGTGTCGGCGGCACCAAGGCCGGCGCGCTGCCCGAAAACGCGCCGCGGCGAGCATGGCGATATCGTTCGACAAAGGTATGACGAAATCCGCAGGCGGCAGGCGCGCCGGCACCCGCCCTCGCGCAGCTCGCACTACTCGCGCTGCTCGACGCCGCGAGCCCGGTCGGCCGCGAAACGCAGTCGGAAGGCCTTGAAGCTGTGCGTCTCGATCGCCTCGCGGATCTCGCTCATCAGCGTCAGGTAGTAGTGCAGGTTGTGGATCGTGTTGAGTTGCGCACCGAGGATCTCGCCGGCGCGGTGCAGGTGGTGCAGGTAGCCCCGCGTGAAGTTGCGGCAGGTGTAGCAGCTGCAGCTCTCGTCGAGCGGGCGCAGCGAGTTTTTGTGCGTCGCGTTGCGGATCTTGACGTCGCCGAAGCGCGTGAACAGCCAGCCGTTGCGCGCGTTGCGGGTCGGCATCGCGCAGTCGAACATGTCGACGCCGTTGGCCACGCCTTCCACCAGGTCCTCGGGCGTGCCCACGCCCATCAGGTAGTGCGGCTTGTGAGCCGGCAGCTTGGGGCTGACGTGCTGCAGCACGCGTATCATGTCTTCCTTGGGCTCGCCGACCGACAGCCCGCCGATCGCGTAGCCGTGGAAGTCGAGCTCGGCAAGGCCCGCCAGCGATTCGTCGCGCAGGTCCTCGAACATGCCGCCCTGCACGATGCCGAACAGCGCGTTGGGGTCGCCCAGGCCGTTGAACTCGTCGAGCGAGTGCTTGGCCCAGCGCAGCGACATGCGCATCGATTCGGCCGCTTCCTTGTGGGTAGTCGGCACGCCGTCGGTGGAGTAGGGCGTGCATTCGTCGAACTGCATGACGATGTCCGAGTTCAGCACTTTCTGGATCTGCATCGACACTTCCGGCGACAGGAACAGCTTGTCGCCGTTGATCGGCGAGGCGAAGGCCACGCCGTCCTCGGTGATCTTGCGCAGGTCGCCCAGCGAGAACACCTGGAAGCCGCCCGAGTCGGTCAGGATCGGCTTGTTCCAGCCCATGAAGCGGTGCAGGCCGCCGTGCGCGTCGATGGTCTCGAGGCCGGGGCGCAGCCAGAGGTGGAAAGTGTTGCCGAGGATGATCTGCGCCTGCATCTCGTGCAGCTCGCGGGGCTGGACCGCCTTGACGGTGCCGTAGGTGCCCACCGGCATGAAGATCGGCGTTTCCACCACGCCGTGGTTCAGCGTGACGCGGCCGCGCCGAGCGTGGCCGTCGGTGGTCAGCAGTTCGAACTTGAGTCCGTTCTCGGGCGGAACGTGCGCTTGCACGGGTTCTGATTGGCGATCGCCCATCGCGTGGTGCTCCTTGCTACCGGAGAACAGTCCGGCGCTCATTGTGGGCGCCGTCGCGGGATTCGCGGTGGCGCGTTCTGGAAGACGAGGGCGGCGCTCTCGTTTCGGGTTTATTCGGAATTACGGCGCGTCAGCAGCATCGCGTCGCCGTAGCTGAAGAAGCGATAGCGCTCGGCGATCGCGTGGCGATAGGCGTCGCGGATCGTCTCGACCCCGGCGAAAGCCGAGACCAGCATCAGCAGGGTCGACTTCGGCAGGTGGAAGTTCGTCACCAGCCGGTCCACCACGCGGAAGGCATAACCCGGCGTGACGAAGATGTCGGTTTCGGCGCGGGTGGGCGCGAGCGGCCGGCCCTCGCGTTCCGCGTCGCGCGCGGCCGCCTCGAGCGCGCGCACCGAGGTGGTGCCGACCGCCACCACCTTGCCGTTGCGCGCGCGCGTCGCCGCGAGCTGCGCGACCAGCGTGTCGCACAGCTCGTACCACTCGCTGTGCATCTTGTGCTCGGCGATGTTGTCGACGCGCACCGGCTGGAAGGTGCCGGCGCCGACATGCAGGGTCAGCGTGGCGGTCTCGACGCCGCGCGCGCGCAGCGTGGCCAGCAGCGCCTCGTCGAAGTGCAGGCCGGCGGTGGGCGCGGCAACCGCGCCCGGGTTGCTGGCGAACACCGTCTGGTAGCGCGTCTCGTCGGTCGCGTCGGGATCGTGCTCGATGTAGGGAGGCAGCGGCAGGCGGCCGTGGCGCTCGATCAGCGCCAGGCAATCCTCGGGGAAATGCAGCCTGAAGAAGGGCTCGACGCGCTCGCCCACCGTCACCTCGAAGGCCTCGGCCAGCTGCAGCGTGCTGCCCTCGACCGGTCTCGTGCTGGAGCGAATCTGCGCCAGCACAGTGCGCGGGCCGAGCACGCGCTCGACCAGAACCTCGATCTTGCCGCCGCTGGCCTTCTGGCCGAAGAAGCGCGCCTTCAGCACCTTGGTGTTGTTGAACACCAGCAGGTCGCCGGTGCCGATGCACTCAGGCAGTTCGGTAAAGCGGCGGTCGGCGAAGCGCGTGGGCGCGACGCTGCCGTCCACCTCGAGCAGGCGGCTGGCGCTGCGCTCGGGCAGCGCGGTCTGCGCGATCAGCTTGGGAGGCAGATCGAAATCGATATCGCAAAGCTTGAACATAGAAAATGGGGGGGGGGGCGTAGCCGCGCGCGAGCCGCGTCATGGCCGGCGCGAGCCGCTATGATGGCTGGGTCGCTCGGCTCGCGGGCACCGCCGGATCGTGCGACGTCAAAGCGGCCATTGTACTTGCTTGTCCCTTGCCGAATTCCGATCCGATGCCCGTACCTTCCCGCCGTAGCGTTCCCGTCGATGCCGACGCCGATGTCGGCAGTGAACCCGCGCGGGGCACGCACGATGGACGCGAGGAGGGCGCGGCACCGGCGCGCTCGTACACCCCGCGGCGCCGGCCCGACGGGCGGCTCGCCGAACCCGCGGTGGAGGTCGCCGACGCGGCCGAGTCGAAACCGGCCAGGCGCAGCCGGCGCAAGGCGGCCGAGAGCGATCCGGCCGACACGGATGCGGCGCAGAGCGATGCCGAAGGCACCGACGACAAACCCTCGAAGGCGGGCAAGGAGAAGGCCACCAAGACCGCGCCCAAGCTCGCCAAGCTCGGCCTCACGCGCTCGATCGACCTGGTTCTGCACCTGCCGATGCGCTACGAGGACGAGACCACCCTCACGCCGATGCGCGAACTGCTGCCCGGCGAGCTCGCGCAGACCGAGGGCACGGTCTACGACAACGAGATCACCTATCGCCCGCGCCGCCAGCTGCTGGTGCGACTGCGCGACGAGGACGGCAGCGAGCTGGTGCTGCGCTTCCTGAACTTCTACGGCTCGCAGGTCAAGCAGATGGCGGTCGGCCAGCGGCTGCGTGTTCGCGGCGACATCCGCGGCGGTTTCTTCGGGCTCGAGATCGTGCATCCGGCGGTGCGCGTGGTCGACGAGGACACGCCGCTGGCGCAGGTGCTCACGCCCGTCTATCCGAGCACGGCCGGCGTCTCGCAGGCCTATCTGCGCAAGACTATCGCTAATGCCCTGGCGCGCACGCCGCTGCCCGAGCTGCTGCCGGCCGAGGTCGAGGCCGCGTACCTGCGTCCGCTCGGCGTGCCGGCGCTGGCCGACGCGGTGCGGCAGCTGCATTACCCGGGCGTCGATTCGGACGAGACCGCGCTGATCGACGGCACCCACCCGGCCTGGATCCGCATCAAGTTCGACGAGCTGCTCGCGCAGCAGCTCTCGCTCAAGCGCGCTCACGAGGAGCGTCGAACGCGCGCGGCGCCGGCCATGCCGCGCCGCGGACGACAAGGACTCGCTGTTTGCGCGGCTGTTCGCGACGCTGCCGTTCTCGCTGACCGGCGCGCAGACTCGCGTGGTCGACGAGATCGCACGCGACCTGACGCTCGCGCACCCGATGCAGCGGCTGCTGCAGGGCGACGTGGGCAGCGGCAAGACGGTGGTGGCCGCGCTGGCCGGCGCGCAGGCGATCGACGCGGGTTACCAGGCCGCGCTTATGGCACCGACCGAAATCCTCGCCGAGCAGCATGCGCGCAAGCTGCGCGGCTGGCTGGAGCCGCTCGGCGTGACGGTGGCCTGGCTGGCCGGCAGCCTGAAGACCAAGGAAAAGCGCCTGGCGATCGAGGCGGCCGCGCTCGGTACCGCGCAGCTGGTGATCGGCACCCACGCGATCATCCAGGACACGGTCGAGTTCGCGCGGCTGGGCCTGGTGATCGTCGACGAGCAGCATCGCTTCGGCGTGGCCCAGCGGCTCGCGCTGCGTGCCAAGGCGGGCGGCTCGACCGGCTTCCAGCCGCATCAGTTGATGATGTCGGCCACGCCGATCCCGCGCACGCTGGCGATGACTTACTACGCCGACCTGGAAATCTCGACCATCGACGAACTGCCGCCGGGGCGCACGCCGATCGTCACCAAACTGATCGCCGACGCGCGCCGTGACGAAGTGATCGGCCGCGTGCGCGATGCGGCGCTGGGGGGCCGCCAGGTCTGCTGGGTCTGCCCGCTGATCGAGGAGAACGAGACGCTGCAGCTGCAGACCGCCGTGGAGACCTACGAGACGCTCGCGGCCGCGCTGTCCGGCGTCAACGTCGGCCTAGTGCACGGGCGGCTCTCGCCAGCCGAGAAGGCGAGCGTGATGGAGGCCTTCGCGCGCAACGAGGTGCAGCTGCTGGTGGCGACCACCGTGATCGAGGTCGGCGTGGACGTGCCGAACGCCTCGCTGATGGTGATCGAGCATGCCGAGCGCTTCGGGCTCGCGCAGTTGCACCAGCTGCGCGGGCGCGTCGGGCGTGGCACGGCGGCGTCGGCCTGCGTGCTGATGTACAGTGGCCCGCTGTCAATCGCCGGCCGCGCGCGCCTGAAGACCATGCGCGAGACCAACGACGGCCTCGAGATTGCCCGGCGCGACCTCGAGATCCGCGGCCCCGGCGAATTTCTCGGGGCGCGACAATCGGGCGCGGCCATGCTGCGTTTCGCCGACCTGGAGCAGGACGGCTGGCTGATCGAGCCGGCCCGCGAGGCCGCCGCCTTGATCGCGCGTCATCCCGAGGTGGTGACCCAGCATCTGGCGCGCTGGCTCGGCGCGCGTGAGCAGTTCTTGAAGGCCTGATTCCGGCGAATCCGGTGCCCGGCGTGGAATGTCGGGTGTCGCGCGGATTGTCCCCGTTTGTTCATGCTGCATCGCAACAAGAAATTGCCGCCGAGAAGGCTGGCGGAACGCTTCTATCCGGCGTATAAATTAAAACTATCGCATTTATTAATGTGATTGTAAAATGACACTTACTGAACTGAAGTACATTGTCGCAGTAGCTCGCGAGCGGCATTTTGGCCGCGCGGCCGAAGCCTGCTTCGTCAGCCAGCCGACGCTCTCGGTTGCGATCAAGAAGCTCGAGGACGAGCTGAACGTGCAGATCTTCGAGCGCGGCGCGAGCGAGGTAAGCGTGACGCCGATCGGCGACCAGATTGTCACCCAGGCCCAGCGCGTGCTGGAGCAGACCTTCGCCATCAAGGAAATCGCCAAACAGGGCAAGGATCCGCTGGTCGGGCCGTTCCGGCTCGGCGTGATCTACACGATCGGGCCTTACCTGCTGCCCACGCTCGTCAAGCAGATGATCCACCGTGTCCCGCAGATGCCGCTGATGCTGCAGGAGAATTACACGCTCAAGCTGCTCGAGCTGCTCAAGCAGGGCGAGATCGACGCGGCCATTATGGCCCTGCCGTTCCCGGAAACCGGCCTGATGGTGCGCTCGCTCTACGACGAACCCTTCGTGGCCGCGCTGCCCTCGAGCCACCCCTGGTCCAAGCGCGGCAAGATCGACGCGGCCGACCTCAAGCAGGAAACCATGCTGCTGCTCGGCAACGGCCACTGCTTCCGCGATCACGTGCTGGGCGTGTGCCCCGAGCTGATGCACTTCTCGCAGACCGCCGACGGCATCCAGAAGACCTTCGAGGGTTCCTCGCTGGAAACCATCCGCCACATGGTGGCGAGCGGCGTGGGCATCACGGTGCTGCCGCGCATGTCGGTGGGCGAGGTCGGGCCGCTGGCCAACAACGCCGATTCCGACCTGCTGTCCTACGTGCCCTTCGACGAACCGATCCCGGATCGACGCGTGGTGCTGGTCTGGCGCAAGAGCTTCACGCGCATGCCGGCCATCGACGCGATCAGCGAGGCGATCGCCGCCTGCGACCTGCCGGGCGTGGCCAAGCTCGACATGCCTGCCACCCTGAACTGAGGCGGGCGCGAGCTGCGTTCACACGCGGCGACAAACCGACCGGGGCCTTCACTCCCCGGTTTTTTTGTGCGCCCGGCAGGGCGCACTCACTCGGAGGTGAAAGTCCTCTACACACCCGGCAAGGGGAAGTGTTAGCCAGAAGCAAGGGTTTCGTGGGTGACTACGAGTCTGAAGGAAACCCGAGGCAAAGCGCTGGCCTGACGAACAGGAAGCGGATACGAGGCGACGCGTTGGGATGAGGCAGCGAAAAGGCCGAAGTCCAATACT
>JAYFRX010000067.1:0-9934 GCA_040946945.1 Burkholderia sp.
GAACACGCGCATCAGTGTTGACGCGCTGATGTACGACGCTGGCCGCGCGCTCGTCGAACAATTGCTGATGGTGTCTGCTCGCGAGGTGGCCGGCGACAAGCCCGCGGGGCGTGCCGCCGGCGACGTGTGCTGGCATGGCTCGCAGCCAGGCCGAATCGTGATGGACGAACGCAAGCTGCGGGTTCAGCGGCCCCGGCTGCGGGACAAGCGCGGCAAGGAAGTGCCGATTCCCGCCTACACGCAGCTGCGCGATGACGAACGGCTCACGCAACGCATGTACGACATCATGGTCAGCGGCGTGTCGACCCGAAAGTATGACGAGGTGTTGCCTGAAATAGCCCACACCGTCGGCATCTCGAAGAGCAGCGTCTCGCGCGAGTTCGTGAAGGCGAGCAAGAAAAAGCTTGACGGGCTGATGGAGCGTCGCTTCAAGGATCACGACATCCTAGCCATCTACCTGGACGGTATCATCGTCGATGGGTGCCACATTCTCACAGCGATTGGCGTCGAGAGCGACGCCCAGAAGCATTTGATGGGGCTGGTGAGCGGTTCGAGCGAGAACGCCGAAATCGTTAAGAGGCCAGTTCAAAACGACTGCTCGGTACGCCTGAAGATGTTCCAGCAGACGAGGGCGCAGCCGAATTTCAAGAATGCTTCGTGAATGTCAGCTCGACGATCGAAGCGCATGCGAAGACGACGGAAGTTGTGGAGCCACGAGTGAGTCCGTTCAACGACCCAACGGAATTTGCCCAGACCACTGCCATGTTCAGTGCGGCGCCTTGCGATCACCGGTTTGATGCCGCGTTCGCGCAATCGTTGACGATGCGGATCAGAATCGTAACCACGATCGGCATAGATGACCTTGGGTCTCTGAAGGGGTCGGCCGCGCGCCCCGCGGATCGGGGGAATCGCGTCGACGAGCGGCAGCAACTGGGTGACGTCGTTGCGGTTCGCGCCGGTCAGGATGGGGCTGATGGGAAAGCCATTGGCATCTACGAGGATGGGGTGCTTGGAACCGGGTCGCGCGCGAGCCGTGGGGTTCGGGCCAGTTTTTCGCCCGCCCCAACAGTTCGTACCGACGAGGAATCGACGGCAGCGTATGAAAGATCGATCTGCCCGGCCTCGCGCAACTTGTCGAGCAGCAGTTCGTGCAGTCGATCCCATACGGCTGCTTTGCGCCAGTCGTTCAGTCGTCGCCAGCAGGTCGCGCCGGAGCCAAAGCCCAATAGGGTTGGCAGATGGTTCCATCGCAGACCGGTTGTCAACACGAACAGGATGCCATTCAACGCCGCCCGATCGGATACGCGTGGGCGACCAGGATGCTCTTTGGGCCGGGGCTTGGGCGGCGGCAGTAACGGTTCGATCAGTGTCCACAATTCGTCATCAATGATTGGCGCTTCCATCCCTTGGGTTCCGTTGTTCAGACATCCAAGGTTAACGGCTTGCCGAGAAAGTAAACAGCCCCTCATTGGTTTTTGAACTGGCCTCTAAGGATCTGCTAAATAGCCTGATCGAACGCGGGCTGGCGATCGGCCGGGACTATCTGTTCGTGATTGATGGGTCCAAGGCGCGGCGCTCGGCGATCCAGGCAGTGTTCGGCGAACGTGCCCACGTCCAGCGGTGCCGGACCCACAAGATTCGCAACGTGACCGAACGGCTGGCGAAGCAGACCCGACAGCAGGTCGCCTCGGTCATGCGTGCCGCGCACAAGCTGCCGGCCGACGACGGCCTCGCTCGGCTGAAGGCCCAGGCGGCATGGTTGAAGATGAAGACCGACCTCCGGACGCGACGGCCTCGCTGCTTGAGGGGCTTGAGGAAACGCTCACGGTCAACCGCCTGGACCTGACGCCGCGGCTGATCCGCAGCCTGGCGACGACGGAACCTGATCGAGAATCCGAACGGCGCGGTGCGCCGCATCAGCGGCCGGGTCGACCGCTATCGCGATGTCGACATGGCGATGCGATGGGCGGCCACTGGCTTCCTGGAAGCTGAGAAGCGATTCCGTAAGCTCGGCGGTGCCGACGGACCTCTGGATGCTCGCCGTTGCCTTGCATCGTCCGACCGATAAACCCGTTGACCATGACTTGAAGTCCGCCTAACCTACGAAACGCTGCCGCCCCGACCTTCAACTACGAATGGGACGCCGCCGTTTTTTGATAGGCTTCATTTCGGCGGTTCTCCTGTTCTGGAGCTTGGTCTTGGAAACCCGATTCTCTCGGATTCCTGCGGGAACCGCAGCCTTCAACCTTCAACTATTTTTGGGACACCCGCCGATATTTACAACCACTAACTTCCGCATGGTTACCCTTGCCACACAGACTTCTTCATGCGGAAACCCTGCGGTAACCCGCCGATCGAGGCATGCTATCGGCGCGATAAAAACGCCGGGTCGACAGTGCAGCAAACGCCCCTTTATAATGCGCGTCTGGTACCCATCTATGGCATCGTCCCCGGCGCGCAAGGGCGCGCAAGGCGGGCCGAACCCGCATGCCGTCTTGCCGAGCGCCACGTCATCCGGGTGCCCGGCCGCTTTTAACCGATCCTGCACATGTCCACGCCCAAACACGCGAAAGTCCTGATTCTCGGTTCCGGCCCCGCCGGTTATACCGCGGCCGTCTATGCGGCCCGCGCCAACCTGTCGCCCTTGCTGATCACGGGCCTGACACAGGGCGGCCAGCTGATGACCACGACCGACGTCGAGAACTGGCCGGCGGACCCGAACGGCGTGCAGGGCCCGAAACTGATGCAGCGCTTCCTGGAGCACGCCGAGCGCTTCAACACGGAAATCGTGTTCGATCACATCCACACGGCCAAGCTGGAAAAAAAGCCGATCCGCCTGATTGGCGATTCGAGCGAATACACCTGCGATGCGCTGATCATCTCGACCGGGGCCTCGGCCCAGTACCTCGGCCTGGCCTCGGAAGAAGCCTTTATGGGCAAGGGCGTGTCGGCCTGCGCGACCTGCGACGGCTTCTTCTACCGCAACCAGGAAGTGGCGGTGATCGGCGGCGGCAACACCGCGGTCGAGGAAGCGCTCTACCTGACCGGCATCGCCAGGAAAGTGACCTTAATCCACCGCCGCGACAAGTTCCGCGCCGAGCCGATCCTGATCGACCGCTTGCTGGAGAAGGAAAAGGAAGGCAAGGTCGAGATCAAGTGGAGCCACGTGCTCGACGAAGTGACCGGCGACGACTCGGGCGTCACCAGCGTGAAGATCAAGCACACCGGCACCGGCGAAACCGAGCAGATCGGGCTGCAGGGCGTGTTCGTGGCAATCGGCCACCAGCCGAACACGGACCTGTTCCAGGGCCAGATCGAGATGAAGGACGGCTACATCGTCACCATGAGCGGCCTGGCCGGCAATGCGACGGCCACTAACATCCCGGGCGTGTTCGCGGCCGGCGACGTGCAGGACCACATCTACCGCCAGGCGATCACCAGCGCCGGCACGGGCTGCATGGCCGCGCTCGACGCGCAGCGCTACCTGGAAAGCCTGCACGACGCGAAGTAAACCGGGGCGGCCGGCCCGGCCACGCACGGCGACGTTACAATAGCGTCGCCACGCGTCGCAAGCCCGCCACGCTTTCCGAAGGCCGCTGCCCCGCGAGCGGCCTTTTTCATTCCTGTCCTGCCTTCGATCCGTAGACCATCATGGCGAAGAACCAGCCCTATCCGAGCGACCCGGCCAAGCGCCGTGCCGCCGCAGCCAAGCCGATCGTGCCGAAACCCGAGCCCGGCACCCTCAAGGGCGACTTCGCCGGCCTGGCCGTGCTGCGCGGATTCGCTCAAGGGCGAGGCCGAGCGGCGCGCCAAGCAGCAGGTGCAGACCGCGCGAGAGGCGCGAGAGGCGGAGCTCAACGCGAACCTGTTCCGCAACGAGATCGGCGCGATCGCGCCGCTTGCCGCGCCGCCGTACGTGCCTGCGCGGCGCGAGCCGCCGCAGCCGGTGCCCAAGCAGACGCAGTGCGACGAGGAAGCCGTGCGGAAAGAGACGCTCTCCGACGAATTCGATCCCGAGGCTCTGCTCGACTCCGACGAAAGTCTCCATTACCACCGTCCCGCCATCAGCCGCGAAGTGGTGCGCAAGCTGCGCAGCGGCGCCTGGATCGTGCAAGCCGAGCTGGACCTGCACGGCATGCGCCACGACGAGGCGCGCGAGGGGATCGCCGCGTTCATCCGCGAAGCCGGCAAGAAGGAGCTGTGCTGCCTGCGCGTGATCTAGGCAAGGGGCTCGGCTCGATCGGCAAGGAGCCGGTGATCAAGGGCAAGGTGGGGGCCTGGCTGGTGCAGAAGGAGGAAGTAATCGCCTTCTGCGAGGCACGCGGCAACGACGGCTGCACCGGCGCCGTGCTGGTGCTGCTGCAGCCGACCTCGATGCTGGGCCTGCTCAACGAGAGCGATCGCGGCTCGCCGCGCGAGGTGCGCTGAAGCCGGCTTGAAAACCGGCGGCGCGGCGGATTCGAGACTCCCGCTGCCAATGCAAGAGACGGGCCGCCCAAGGGCGGTCCGTTTCTTTATCGCGACAAGCTTCGCTTCTCAGGCTCAGGCGATTCGAGCTCCCGTCGACGGATCGAACACCACCGCCTTCGAGACGTCGAACAGCAGCTTGAGCTGCTGCTTCGGCTGCGGATTCGCGGCCGGATGCACCCGGCTCATGATGCGCTTGCCGTTGACCTGAACGAACACGTGTGTATCCGGGCCGGTTGGCTCGGTCACGTCCACCACCACGTCGATCGGCTGCAGCGAGGCCGCCTCGCCGTCATGGGCATTGCGCGCGTCAGTGATGCGTTCCGGGCGCAGGCCCAGGATCACCTCGCGGCCCACGTGGCCGTTCATCTTCGAGCGTTCGAACGGCAGGTTCAGCACGCCGCGCGAGGTTCCAGTATCGATCTCCAGGCCCACGCCGCTGCCCTGCTCCACAACCTTGCCGTTGATGAAGTTCATCGGCGGCGCGCCGATGAAGCCGGCCACGAACAGGTTCGAGGGCGAATCGTAGATGTTCTGTGGCGCACCGAACTGCTGGACCACGCCGTCCTTCACCACTGCGATGCGGTCGCCCAGCGTCATCGCCTCGATCTGGTCGTGCGTCACGTAGACGATGGTGGTGCCCAGGCGCTGGTGCAGCAGCTTGATCTCGGCACGCATCTCGATGCGCAGCTTGGCATCGAGGTTGGAGAGCGGCTCGTCGAACAGGAACAGCGCGGGATCGCGCGCGAGCGCCCGGCCCATCGCCACACGCTGGCGCTGGCCGCCCGACAGCTGGCCCGGCTTGCGGTTGAGCAGGTGCTCGATCTGCAGCATCGCGGCGACGCGGTCAACGATCTGCTTCTGCTCGCTCTTGGGCACCTTGCGGATGTTCAGGCCGAACGAGATGTTCTCCTTGACCGTCATCGACGGGTAGAGCGCGTAGGACTGGAACACCATCGCGATGTCGCGATCCTTCGGCGAGAGATCGTTGACGACCTTGCCGCCGATGCGGATCTCGCCCTTGGTGACTGTCTCGAGGCCGGCGATCATGTTGAGCAGCGTCGACTTCCCGCAGCCCGAACCGCCGACCAGGATCAGGAACTGGCCGTCATCGATATCGATGTCGACGCCTTTCAGGACCGGCACCCCGTTCGGATAGGTCTTGTACACGTCACGGATGGAAAGGCTTGCCATGCTGTGAATCCTCTGTCTCAGGTGCGGCGTCTCGCGCCGCGTCGGTTCTGCTCGCCGCGCGAGACGGTGTGCCCGCGCGGCCGGTTCGTTCAGGAATACTCGCCGCGGATCAGCCCTTCACCGCGCCCGCCGTCAGGCCGCGCACGAAGTAGCGGCCGGCGACCACGTAGACCAGCAGCGTGGGCAGCGCGGCGATGATCGCGCCTGCCATGTCGACGTTGTATGCCTTCACGCCCATCGACGTGTTCACGAGATTGTTCAGCGCCACCGTGATCGGCATCGCATCGACGCCCGAGAACACGATGCCGAAAAGGAAGTCGTTCCAGATCTGGGTGAACTGCCAGATCAGGCAGACCATGAAGATCGGCAGCGAGACCGGCATCAGAATCCGCGTGAAGATCGTGAAGAAGCCTGCGCCGTCGATTCGCGCGGCCTTCACCAGTTCCGCCGGCACGCTCACGTAGAAGTTGCGGAAGAACATGGTGGTGAAGGCGATGCCGTAGACCACGTGCACCAGCACCAGGCCGGTGGTGGTGTTGGCCAGGCCGAAGTAGCCCTCGACGCGCGCCATCGGCAGCAGGATAACCTGGAACGGGATGAAGCAGCCCACCAGCAGCAGCGTGAACAGCGCGTCGGCACCGCGAAAGCGCCAGTGCGTGAGCACGTAGCCGTTGAATGCACCGATCAGCGAGGAGGTCAGCACGGCCGGGATCACCATCTTCAGCGAGTTGAAGAAGAACGGCTTCATACCGTCGCAGCGCACGCCGGTACAGGCCGAGCCCCAGGCCTTGAGCCAGGGGTCGACGGTCCAGTGGGTGGGCGGAGTCAGAAGGTTGCCGGTACGCAACTGGTTGAGATCTTTGAAGGAAGTTGACAGCATCACGTACAGCGGGAACAGGAAGTAAATCGCGAACAGGATCAGCACCGCGTAAATGACGGCGCGGCTAATCGTCATCTTAGGCTGCATTACGGCTGCTCCTCGATTCCATATACATCAGCGGCACCAGCACCGCGACCACGGTCGCGAGCATCATCACCGACGAGGCCGCGCCGACGCCGAGCTGTCCGCGATTGAACGAATAGGTGTACATGAACATGGCCGGCAGCGAGGACGAGGTACCGGGGCCGCCGGCGGTCAGCGCGACCACCAGGTCGAAGGTCTTGATCGTGATGTGGCAGAGGATCAGCAGCACCGAGAAGAACACCGGGCGCATACTCGGGATCACGATCTTGCGGTAGATGGTTGGCAGGGTCGCGCCGTCCACCTGGGCGGCCTTCAAGATCTCGCCGTCCACGCCGCGCAGGCCGGCCAGGAACAGCGCCATCACAAAGCCGGTCGATTGCCAGACCGCCGCGATCACCACGCAGAAGATCGCCTTGTCCGGATCGTCCAGCCAGGTGAACGAGAAGCTGGTCCAGCCCCAGTCGTGCAGCACCTTCTCCAGGCCCAGGCCCGGGTTTAGGATCCACTGCCAGGCCGTGCCGGTGACGATGAAGGACAGCGCCATCGGGTACAGGAACACCGCGCGTAGCGCGCCTTCGTTGCGGATCTGCTGGTCCAGCAGGATCGCTAGAAACAGGCCGAACACCACGCACAGCACGATGAATGGAATCCCGAACCAGCCGAGGTTGGCGGCCGAGGTCCACGACACGTCGTTCTGGAACAGGTCCGTGTAGCGGCCGAAACCGTCGAACGTGTAGTTGGGCAGCAGTCGCGACTTGGTCAGCGACAGGTAGCCGGTGATGACGATGAAGCCATAGATGAACACCACGGCGATCGCGATGCTGGGTGCGAGCACCAGCTTCGGTATCCAGCGATCGGCCAATGCCGAGAGCGGCGACGTGCAGCGGGCGACGTCAGCGCGGCCGGGTTCGTTTCCGCTAAGAGGGGCAGCCACTTGATTCGACTCCTGGGACGAGGGTGCCGCCGCCTGGGGGCGAGGCGCGCGGCATAGGGTACAGCGCGGGCCGCGTGCGGTCGGCCCTTTTGCGACGGTCAGGGCGAGGCGTGCCTCGCCCGTCCTGCCTTTACTTCATCCTGCCTTTACTTCACCTTCGCGGCCTTCACGAGCGGGGCGACGGCTTCCTTCGGATCCTGCTGCGAGTTCATGAACTTGGTCACGACGTCGCTGATCGCGCCGGCGGTGGCATCGCCCTGCGCCATGCCGTGGGCCAGCGAGGGCACGTAGCCGCCAACCTGCAGCGCAGTCTGCTCATCCGCGTAGGACATCTTCGCGCAATCGTCGTACTTGTCCATCTTCACGCCCAGGCGCACCGGGATCGAGCCCTTCAGCAGGCTGAACTGCTCCTGGAAGTCCGGCGTCATGATGGTCTTGGCCAGCGCGAGCTGACCCGGCGTGGCATTCTCCGAGTCCTTCTGCTGGAAGAACACGAAAGAGTCGACGTTGAACGTGTAGGCGTTCGAGGTGTCCGGTACCGGCGCGCAGATGTAGTCCTTGCCCGACTTCTTGCCGGCGTTCTCGAACTCGCCCTTGGCCCAGTCGCCCATGAACTGCATGCCGGCCTTGCCGTTGATCACCATCGCCGTGGCCAGATTCCAGTCGCGGCCGTTACGACCGGCATCGAAGTAGCCCTGGATCTTGCGCACCGTGTTGAACACGTCGCGCATCTTCGGCGAGCGCAGCGTGGCCGGGTCGAGGTTGACGATCGCCTTCTTGTAGAAGTCGGCGCCTTTGGACAGCACCACGTCTTCCCACAGCGTCAGGTCCTGCCACGGCTGGCCGCCCATCGCGATCGGCTGGATGCCGGCGGCCTTGAGCTTGTCGGCCAGGGCGAAGAATTCCGGCCAGGTGGTCGGCACCTTGGCACCGACTTTGTCGAGCGCGGCCTTGTTCAGGTACAGCCAGTTGACGCGGTGCACCAAGAACGGTGCCGCCACGTAGTGACCCTTGTACTTGATGATCTTGTCGATTTCCGGCGGCAGGTTCTTGCTCCAGTCACCGGCGGCCGAGTCGATGTTGACGAGCACGCCCTGGTCCGCCCAATCCTGGATCAGTGGGCCCTTGATCTGCGCGGCCGACGGGGCGTCGCCGCTGATCACTTTGGTCTTCAGCGCGGTCATGGCAGCGGTGCCTGCGCCGCCCGCCACCGCGAAGTCCTTCCACACGTAACCTTGCTTCTGCAGGTCGTCCTTCAGCACGCCGACCGCCTTGGATTCACCGCCCGAGGTCCACCAGTGCAGCACCGTGACGTTCTCGGCCGCCTGCGCCGCGGCTGTGCCAATCATCAGGCCTGCGGCGCACAGCGCGCCCATCATCGCGCGAACTTTCATTACCCATCTCCTCCATCTAGTTTGGATTAAACGACTCGTGAGGCGCTCGTGCGTGCGAGAGCCGGCTTGCTTAGGAACTAACGAACGAACTGGGATATCACGCCGCGAACGACCGGAAAAGGTCGGGCCGTGGCCTGCCGCGGGCACTCAGGGACTGAGTGGATCGAGATTCAAAGAGTGCCTCCTCTGATCTGTTAGTTCCGGTCCCGCCGCCGCGCGGCGGCGAACCTCGGGGCCGGCGCGGACCGGCTCGTGATGCATTTCGCCAATGTCCTTCCTGATTAGTTACTTGACTCCGAGATTGACTCCGAGACCATCAACACACGGCGAGGATGAGGTTTTGTCGTAACGGCGGCCCGAAGCAGGAGCGGCGCCATCGCCGGCAAATCGCAACGGCGGTTGAAACGGTAGGGGAATTCAGCGAGATAGCGATGGGCATATTTGGCGTGATCGATAGCGTGGTACGTGCCCTTGAGGGCCGTTTCAGGTTGCCGAGCATCGTGTTGACCCAGCGGAACTCGGGGGGCGCTGCGCGGCCTGACGGCCACCGCCCGTGACATGGCGCTCATGACTGGCAGCCTTTTGCGTCACGCCGTCGAAACACCACAGGCCATCGAAAACGACGCACGCGGTGGGCATCAGGCTGCTGGCCGCCCAGACCTCAAGGGCCGCTTTGGTAAAGCCCGGCGCGGGCGAGAGCCGCATGAACAGAGGGCGGCCATCGTCAGAGGTCTGCACGGCCGCTACAAACGGCGTCTTGCCGGGCGCGCCACGCCCAGCCTTACCGCCGGAGCGTTCCCCGCCCAGATACGCGTCGTCGACCTCGACCCGTTCGTCGAGCCGGCGTCGCTCTGCGCGCAGCCACATGGTCTCCAGCAACTTGTGCTTGATGAGCCAGACCGGCTTGTAGCTCACGCCAAGCTGGCGTTTGAGCTCCAGTCCGCTGATGGCGTTCTTGCTCTGCGTCACCAGGTAGATCGC